>JAGQXH010000724.1 GCA_020436695.1 Lewinella sp.
TCCCATATCCTTAAGATACGAAAAACCTCAATGATTTTAAAACCAAGAGGCTGTCTCTTTACTTTTGAGACAGCCTCCAATTTTTAATACAAAGTCACTCTTGGTCATCTTTGGTCGCCGACCGGCTTAGGCTCTGTCACTTTGCGTGGCTCCGCCTCATCTTCCGCAACATCTTCTTCCATCAGTTGCGACCGCAACATAGATTTCCGGTTTTTAGCCGCAGGTCCCGTCATTTTCTGAGGGGATGTCTCCGTACTTACAATTTGGTAATACGCTGGTTGTGGCTGTCGGTACGGTGGCTGGTTCTTAGCTGTAGGGCCGGTAATGGGTGTTTTATTGACACTGACCAGTACCAGTGTGTCGGCTTGTGTGTTTTTGTCTTTCCAGGACTTGTAATTTTTAGCAGCGGGCCCTTTTAAGTGGGCAGGAGCCTGTGCCATACCAATAGCGGCCACAGTCATCAGGCATAGGAATAATGTCATTTGCTTCATAAAAAGTAAATTAAGTTCTTAAATTGCTCTAGCTACTAGTAAATGTATATTTTTTAATAGCAATACTATTATTTATAACAAAAAAAATTCTGCTTAGTTTTAATCTATTGGTCCAGATTGTCCTAAATCGATCTTTTTCTGCAGCAACTCTACATCAAAGTTGTTGATGAGGTTATGCCCTGTATCTTTCAGAAGGAATAATTTGCCTTCCGGCCATTGCCCCAGCAGGCCTTCCAAACGCTGCCAGGCTATCAATTCATCTTTGTCCCCCATTGCCAGGTAAATGGGAGGCTTATTCTGTTGGGCAGCCAGCAACAAACTTTTTATGTTGATCGGGAAGTATGGTAGCGTATTCCAAATCCCCATCAAACGCCTCCTGCGCGCCGGAGTGGATAGGTGAAGACGAAGGTAACGCATGGAGAAGGCATCGATCATCCCGATCTTATGGATTATCCCAGCTAATTGCAACCAGAAAGCAGCCTGTTTTTCCATGTGCCGGCCAAGCCAGGTCCTCAGTCCTGCCGGTACCCAACTGATCATTCCAAGACGGCGGGTTGCCAGTCCGTCCGGTGCCAGTAACCAGATACTTATCGGTCTTTTTCTTAACATCTGCCAGCAGCTCAGGATTAAACGCCCTCCCAGGCTATGCCCGATCAGGCTATAACTCCCACAGGAAAAATATTGAGGCAGATAATCGATCAGAGAAATGAGATCATCCGCTTGAAACCGATCAAGCGGCCAATCAATTGCCCGGCCGTGGAAAGGCAGGTCCACGGCGATCAGGCGAAAATCTTTTTCCAAAGCCGGTTCCCATGGCGCGAAAACACTACCATCCTCTCCAAAACCATGTAGGGCAATAAGGCAATGCGTGCCCTGTCCGAAAGTTTGGATGTGCCATTTCCTCTCGCCTACTTGTATTGGCTGATAGTTCAATTCGTTTTACGAGTTTTTACATTGTTAACATTTCATGGCTGTCATCTAGATGCCACAGTAAAGCAATGGAACATAGCGGACACCAGCCACCTATCATTAAAAAAACTCATTCCCCGTTTACAAATCGCCACGTCCTTACCAGGACAAACCCATTATTATTCATCCGGTACATCCAACCATCTCCTCAACTCCGTATGTTCCAGTAGAAAACACATCAAACACCGGCAAACCATGTTGTACCATCCATTAAAAATGTATTTCCTCGGATTTCTCTTTATCGTCACCAGTCTGACCGCCTGCGCCGTGCAGGACCATCCTTCCGACTCACAACCCATCAGTCATGCCGTCTTCGATTCGTTGTTGCGACAGCATGTCTCTGAGGCCGGCTGGGTGGATTATCAGGGGTTTATCCGGGACAGCAGTAAGTTCAAGGACTATCTGCAATTGTTAAGCCAAAATTATCCCAATGACCGCAACTGGTCAAAAAATGAACAGATCGCTTACTGGATCAACGCTTATAATGCCTTTACCATCAAACTGATCATGGACCATTATCCGGTAGCGAGCATTAAAGATATAAAAAACGGCATCCCCTTTGTCAATACCGTTTGGGACATCAAGTTCATCAATATCGAAGGGGCCGAATACGACCTGAACAATATCGAGCACGGCATCCTGCGCCCAAAATATCAGGAGCCCCGGATCCACTTTGCGGTGAACTGTGCCTCCATCTCCTGCCCAAAGCTCCAACGCTTCGCCTATACCGGTACCAAACTCGACGAGCAGCTGGACAAAGCCGCCCGCGATTTTATCAACGACAGTGCCAAGAACAAGCTGTCTCCTGATAAGGTACAACTGTCAAAGATCCTGAACTGGTATTGGGGAGATTTTAAAGATCAGTACGATTCCCGGATTGAACTGATAAACAAGTATGCGGAATCAAAAGTGAATACGGATGCAGAAGTGGAGTTTCTGGAATACGATTGGGGGTTGAATGATCAGACCGGGATGGAGTAATGCCTGCAGCCAGCGTTACTTTATTTCAAGCCCCGACAATCCGTTGGTGATCTTTTCAGTCGCCGGCACCATTTTCGGAATGACAAACCTAAATACAGTCCCGGAAGTTCCGTTGGCCGGCGATTCGATCCAGATTCTGCCGCCCAGTCCTTCTACGATCTGGCGGCACATCGTTAGTCCGATTCCCGTACCTTCATAGTCAGCCCAGGAATGCAAACGCTTGAACATCTGAAAGACGTGATCGTGATATTTTGGTGAAATACCGATACCGTTGTCAGTGATACTGAATTGATGTCCCAGCGGCACCTGATCGTATCCTACCTGTACAATTGGAGCCTGGCTTTCGTTGTACTTAATGCCATTTTCGATCAGGTTTTGAAAAAGCAGGCTGATCTGGTGGTGTTTACCCATTACGTGGGGCAATCTTTCATCATAATGAATGCTTGCATTCCGCTGGCTGCATAATCCCCGGAGTTTATCTTTAATTTCCAGTACCACTCTTTCCAGGTTAACGGATTCGTCTTCTTCCTGTTCGCTGCCGAGCCGGGAGATGGTAAGGATCGAATCGATCAGTGCATTCATACGCACGATGCCCTGATTGATGAAGTACATATATTCCAGGGTTTCCGGATCGTCTTCATGCTCAACCTTTCGATTAAGCAATGTTACAAAGCCGTTGATGGTGCGCAGAGGTTCCTTCAGGTCATGCGATACGACGTGGGCAAAGTTTTCCAACGACCGGTTGGAGTTTTCCAGACGTTCATTATAGCTACGAATCTCCGCCATGGTCTGGTGAAAATCCGTGAGGTCATTACCGGTGAAAACATAACCTACTATCCTTTTTCTCCGGCTGCGGATAATGGATGTGGAAAACAGAAAATGGGTTTCCTGTCGATTGACCGTAAAGGCAAGCTCCCTCTCATTGCCGTGTTGAATATCTGCCGTTAGCTTTTTGGCAGCCTCAAGTCCGATAATTTTTTCCAGCGGTGCATTGCGCGTAGTCTGGGCATCGGTATTAAAAAATTTGAGTGCTGCAGTATTGAATTTTTTAATTCGAAAATTGTTATTGGTAATGATCATCAGATTGGCCATCGAATTGGTAACGTGCTCAAAAGCAGATTCCGGCTTCAGGTCAAAGACCTGAAAATCGGATAGCGCCCAGCCGAAAATGAGTACCGATATCAGTACATTCCAGGATTCATTGATCGGCAATGTGACGCCCCCCGCAGGTAGGATATAATTTTGTATAATGCTGAATAAGATGCCCATACTGAGCATAAGCAGCATAATACTCAACCATATTTTCCTGACCCGATCCGTCTCCTCCCGCCACACTAAAGCAATAAAATACATGGATAATGAATAGGCGATCATGTTCCATACCCCTCTAAAGAAAGTGGCCAGGTTCATATGATCGGCCAGGCTGAGTACCCACTGGCCGTGTTCATCACGGATCACACTTCCGTGTCGGTAAGTTTCTGTAAATAATTCCAGTCCCCAGAAAATGAAAGCAAGTATGAAGAAGAAACTAACGATGACCTTTCTCCATCTTGCGAAACAACCCCGTAGCTGCATTTTCGCGAAGAGCCAGCAACAGTAGACCATCAGTGGATTACACATGGCCCAAACGCTTTGCATTTTTCTCCAGTAGCGAGCAGTAGTAAGGTCTGTCGTCTGTTCCATTTCGTACCAGCAAAAACACATCCAGGACAAACACATGCACAACAATCCGAAGGCCTGATATTGCCGGTTACTCCTATCTAACAGATAGATCCGATATCCGATCAAAAGAATGATCCCTGCTGAAAGAAGGGCAAAGATTGCCGCAAAATTTAGC
>JAGQXH010000725.1 GCA_020436695.1 Lewinella sp.
AATCTGGCCACGGAGGCGGGCTTTGATGTGGAAAAGATCCGCAGAGAGCACCCCGAAGTGATTGAACTTCCATTTGATACGGAGACCAAGATGATGGCCACGCTGAATCATTTCGGCAATAGCTACCGGGCCAGTGCTAAAGGTGCTCTGGAAAGTATCCTGTATCATTGTGACCGAATTTATACATCCGGAGGGATTGAAGGCTTTACCGATAAAGCGGATTGGGAAAAAGCTGCTGACCGGATGGCTTCCCGTGGGTTACGTACGCTTGCTTTTGCTTACCGGGATCTGGAAGCTCCTCCTGCGAGAAAAGAAGAATTGTTGAAGGGGTTGACTTTTCTGGGTTTGGTCGGTTTTATCGATCCGCCTCGCAGAGATATTAAAGACGCCGTAGAGATCTGTAAAAATGCCGGTATCGATGTTGTAATGGTTACCGGCGATCACCCGCAAACAGCACGCTATATTGCCGAAGCAGTAGGCTTACTGGATAAAGGAGCTACACAGGATAAGATAGTTACCGGCCGGCAACTGGCTCAACTGGACCGGGAAAGTGAAGCATTTGAACAACGGCTGCTGAATGCCATTGTTCTGGCGAGGGTAACGCCGGCTCAGAAACTGGATCTGATCAGAGTCTACCAAAAACACGGGCACATTGTAGGGATGACCGGTGACGGTATCAATGATGCTCCGGCCCTGAAGAAAGCAGACATCGGCATTGCAATGGGTATGAGAGGCACCGAAGCTGCCAAGGAAGTCGCCGATGTGATCTTGCGGGATGATCAGTTTACTTCCATTGAACTGGCCATCCGACAAGGGCGCATTATCTTTGAAAATATCCGCAAGTTTGTGGTGTATTTGTTGTCCAGTAATCTGGCGGAGATCATTTCTGTGGCAGTAGCTTCTTTCTCCATCTTGCCATTACCTTTATTGCCGTTGCAGATCCTCTATCTCAATCTGGTTACCGATGTGTTCCCCGCTCTTGCTTTGGGGCTGGGCGAAGGCGAATCCGGCATTATGCGACAGCCTCCCCGACCGGTAGACGAACCAATTATCTCACGTAAGCTCTGGACCTCTACCCTCGTGTACGGTTTGTGTATTACTGCGGGGGTACTCGGCATTGTCTTGTTCGCTTACTACTACCTGGAACTCGAAGCGGAAAAGATAAACAATATGGCGTTTTACACGCTGGTATTGGGGCAATTGCTCAATGTGTTCAATTTACCCAAACGCAGCGTATCCTTCTTCAACAATGAAGTTACCCGTAACACCTGGGTATGGGCGGCCATCTTACTCTGCATAGTGCTTACGGCCCTCGGTTACCTGATCCCTCCGTTGCGCACGGTCTTGTCTTTAGTGCCGCTTTCCGGTGAACAACTGGGATGGGTGGTAGCTTTTGCGTTTGGTTCGTTGTTGTTAACTCAGATAATCAAGCGATTAGGAGGAACCGTGTAGTATAGAAGAATTTTGATTAAAACAAATTTGTTTAAATTAAAATTATTTGGTTCGATAGCCGTTTTTCTTTACCTTGCTACAAATGGCGCGCTCATGGTAAGGAAAGACACCTTATGGAAAGGTATTATTGAAGATCTGGTAGAAGAATTCGTTTATTTCTTTTATGCTGAATATATCGATCAGATTGATGTGGAAAAAGGTTTTGTATTCCTAGACAAGGAGTTGGAACAACTTTTCCCGCAATCAGAGGCAAATATTCGGCATGCAGATAAATTATTTAAGGCCTGGCTGAAGGATGGCGGGGAAAAGTGGTTTCTGGTGCACGTTGAAGTTCAGGGGTATCCTGATGCACAATTTGGTAGACGTATGTACGAATATGCCTATCGTATACAGGATCGCTATCGCAAACCGCTAGCTTCTCTTGTCATCTATACCGGGCCAAATCGGCGATATCATTTTACTGAATACAGGAATTCGTTTTTCGGTACTGATTTGATCTATCGATTTCAGACTTTTGTTCTGATAGATCATACTCCTCAAGTCCTTCGTATGTCGGGAAACCATTTTGGTTTGGTATTAGAAGTGGCCCGACGGGAATTGATGTGTAAGAAGAAGGATGATCAATTTCGCCTCGATATTAAACTGGAACTGGTTCGTCATCTTTTCAATCAAGGTATTGCAAAACAAAAGATCCGACATCTGCTGAACTTCATTGGCTATTATATCGTATTTGATCAGAGCAGTTTTTTTCATAAATTTGAAGAAGAGATCATTCCAATTACAAAATCTGCAAAACCTATGGGCATTGAAGAAGCCATAATTAATGAAATTAAGGAAAAAGGATTGGAAGAAGGCCGTAAAAAAGGTCTTATAGAAGGTCGAGCTGAAGGTCGAGCTGAAGGTCGAGCTCAAGGACATACTGAAGGACATACTGAAGGTCATAAAAAAGGACGCAAGGAAGGCCGAGAAGAAGGTTATTCCGAAGGTTATTCCAAAGGGATAGAGCAGGTCGTGATCCGCGCCTGGGAAAAAGGTATGGCTTTAACTGCCATTGCCGAGTTGGTGGGTATTTCTCCACAAAAAGTGGAATCAATTATTGCTGATCACCAGCGAAATGGCAGTGAAAAATGATGCCTTTCCTTCTCCCCATCACTTAAATATCTTCTTTACTTGCCCTTAGTGCGGCACATAGATCTGATAGCTGTAGTTAATCGTCAATTCCTTCCCAGCATCTACACTCGTCTCCCAGCAAACATCGGTCTGCTTATTGAGATCACCGGAAGTGTTGACGCGTTCTGACTGTAACCATTTCACACTGGATTCCAGCAACTCACCGGTAATGGTGCGGCGGATGTTCAGATCGACCTTCTGTGATTTATAATTCTTCACTTTCACCTGGCCGCTAACCGTGATCCGGTCGTAGTAGTAGGTATTCTGATTGCGTGTGGTCATTTTTACATTTTCCTCTCTTTTTTCCGCTTTTTCTGCCTGCTTGATGTCTACATCAGGCGCTTCGGTCAGTTTAATAAAGGAATTGCCTTTGACGGGGGTATAATTCAGTCGATCCTGACTGATCGGCTTGGCTCCGTTTTCTGTTTTTACCACCAAGATCGGCCCGGTCGTAAAAGGATATTCCGTATCGTTCACCACCTTGACGGAATGAAATACTTTGTGTGGGTCGGGGGAGAAAAGATAACTTTTTCCGTACGCGTATTTCTCGGCATAGTTCTGCGGCAGATTACATTCGTAAATGTGTGCAATACCAACATTGGCCGTGAAGACCGGATAATGCCCGCGCCCACCCTTCTTCAGACTTAGATCTTTAAGTGTATAAAAATAAAGGTCTTCTTCAGCGGAGCCTTCCAGACCTGAGATAGTTGCCGACGACGCTGGAATACTGTTGTCTTCTATGGCATAAGACACTCCACCACGAACCTGGGACTGTATCGTATTGGAAAACATATCATAGTTAGTAGGTGCATTGTATGCTGCCGCGTAGGGTGAAGGCATGATGCTGACCAGTGGCGACAATTGGTCGGCATAACTAAAATTGGGTACTCCCACAACAAAATGAACATCGGTGCCTTCAATGTCCTCAATGTTATTGACAACTTCCGCTCGCAGTGTTAATCTGGCCTGCTTCTCTCCGGTGAGCTCCATCAGATAAAGTGGCGTCCAGCTCAGGCCCTTGGCCAGATACATCAGGTCCACTTGTTGCTCTTTTTTATCGGAAGCGAACTGCACTTCTAAAACCGGCTTTACCTCCTTTTCTTTCTGCTCATAAACTCCTTTGGGGCGCTCCAGAAAGTCGATGCGCTTGATATCGCTTATTTTGATGACCTTCCACCGGTCATTCATATGGAAAGTAATGATCTGATGGGATAGCAGGTCGCCTTTTTCCACGGCTTCTACGGTGCCTTGTACGATCTCTCCTCCGTCTAGATATAAAATGAGTTGCTGGCCGAGATTAGCTTGAATGATCTCCGGTATAGCACCGGTAGGTAATTGTTTGGTCGTTTCCAGTGTATCCAGATAGCTGGTTAATGAACTGATCTCTCCGCCGGCAGTATTCATCCAATAGGTGCCGAACAGGGCCGGCGGAACGTTTTTTGTGATCCGGTAACGCTCGTTTTCGGTTTTGACCGTACCTGATTTGATGAAAAAGGCCGTTGCGTTCTTAAATATGGAAATGGAAGTGGTGGAAAAATCTTTTTGAATGTCCTGGTTATAGGCGGCAAGACTGATGCTGAGGAAGCACAGCAGGAGGAGGTATCGTTGGATCATGGGTATAGGCTTCAGCTTTTTGGTTTTCCTGGAATAATC
>JAGQXH010000726.1 GCA_020436695.1 Lewinella sp.
CTTCAACTTCTTCAAACCGATAGACCATTCGGGATTTTTGCCGCAATGCTTACGAGCAATTTCATAAAGGCGGCGTTCCAATGCTTTGCCCAAACGGAAATACTCCCGATTGATCGTCAGTACCTCTTTCCCTATGATGGAATTGTAGAACCAGTCCGAAAGGGTGATCTCCAGACGCACCATGCGCTTCTTTACTCGGCTACTTTCGATGATGGTGTACTTGTCTATTAAACCAAAGCGTTCGGTGATCTCACGCTTATTGGTCTTGATATTGGTTTTGATCTTCACACCGGAGAGGCGATCTAGTGCTTTTTTCAGTAGCGTATACCCTTCCCCGCTTGTTGGCCGGTTAGTAGCTACCAGCAGGTCATGACTAGAGATTCGCAACGTTTTAGGTGGGATCGTTCCTTTATTGATCTGTTCCATCAACATGGAACCACAATACAGCAAAACATCCTTATCAAAAATATTGGGCAGCCCGTCCGAGGTAGGTTGAATGGAGATGCGTACATCACCATAGCGATACTCCAGATCACGCAGATCCTTTTTCTTGGATAGCGTGAATATAGGATGCTCCATTGAGGCGATATCATCTTTAAAGGGCAGATTATCAAAGATATCAGCTATGAAAAAGTCTTTAGTCGGATGCCTTTCCGGTAGTAGTGATAGGTTTTCAAATTGGCTTTCAGTCATGGCATCTTCGTCATTTCAGGAAGAATTCTAGCAGTCTTGGCCCATAAAACAAGCCTTTTTTTCGTCATTTCAGGAAGAAATTGCCTCTTTGGGATTGGCCAAAATCAACGATAATATCGCTCGTCACTTTAGGAATAATGGCTCGTCATTTTAGGAATGTCGGTTCGAAGGTTTAGGAAGAGTGGTTCGTCACTTTAGGAAGGAAGCCGATGTTGAAAGCCGCAGATTTCCAAAATTTCAGCAAGTTTCTCTCGCCCGTAACACTACACTAACACTATTATTAACTTATTTAAAACACTAGGAGGTTTGAAATTGAGTTCGCTAATCGCTCACAAGTTGATGATTGCTCTTGAAAGAAAAAATGATAAAAGAATTTTTCGATACTCGGTAAGATCCTGCCATCGGGCAATTGATGATTGCCTAGTAGTATTTGCAATAACTTACTACTGTGTAGTGGTGCAATTTTCTGACATTTGGGTAGTGCGGGTATAATGTCACTACTTGACAATCCTATAGCACATAATAGCGTGAAATTGTTCCGTTACACTTGCTACCCGGAAATTTTAGTGGTCAAATGGCACAAAAAAGTGCGATATGACTACAGTAATTTCCATAGCCAATAATAAAGGCGGTGTCGGCAAAACCTCTTCCTCTCAGAACATTGGAGCTGCCCTGGCTCAGCTCGGCAAAAAAATCCTGCTCGTGGATCTGGACCCGCAAGCCAATCTGACCGATGCCTTTGGTATAGATGAAGCCGAAACCGGTATCTACGAGGTGATGAAAAGGGACATAGATCTACCCCTGATCGAGATCAGCAAGAAACTCTATTTGCTTCCCTCCGGGCTGGATCTTTCCGTTGCCGAAATTGAATTCAGTTCCAAACCTGCCAGAGAAAAGATCTTGCAACGCAAAGTGATCGATAAAATCAAAGATGATTTTGATTTTGTCATTATCGATTGCCCGCCTTCCCTTGGTCTGTTGACCTTGAACGCTCTCACCGCGTCCGATATGGCTTTCGTTCCACTGGATGCGGAATTCTTTTCCATGAAAGGCATTGACAAATTCCTCTACCTGATCAACCAGGTTAGAGAATCGGAACTCAATTCCCACATTGATATCACTGGCATTTTCATCACCCAATACGAGAAAAGACTGATCCTGAAAAACGATATCCTCGGGATGATCGAGGAGAACTTTCCCGGTAAAGTAATGCAAACCCGGATCAGAAAGAACATTGCCATTCCAGAAGCCCAAGCCCAGGGCATAGATATTTTCCAATACTCCAAATCCAGCAACGGAGCGAAAGACTATCTCAAACTCACCAAAGAGATCCTGAAAAAATTAACCCATAAGCAATAGGAGGTGTCGACATGGCCAAGAAAGATTTTACAAAGGCCCTATCTGGAAGAAAATACGTGACAATCGTAAACCAAAAAGAACAAACAGATCAAAAAGCCGAGCAAAGCGATAACTTGAAAAATGAGGAGCAATCGCCTCCTAATTATACATCCAGAAGCATCAAGATCCGGGAAGATGTTTTTGAAAATCTTCAAGCATTGGCTTGGTGGAACCGCAAAACCATGCAGGAACTATTTACAGAAGTAGTTGAAAAGCATGTAGCCGGTATTCCTGAAAAAGAGCTAACCAAGATTCTGGATATGTACTCCGGTAAAAAGTAGTGCTATACTACTCGGTAGTACCATATTACTAATGCCGCAAAGTAATCCATGTCGCACAAGATTATCTATAATACGCAGTGGGCTAAGGAAAATGTTTCCATGCCGGATCTGCTTAGTTATTTCGGTCATGAGCCGGTAAGAACTGCCAAGCAGGGCAGTGAATATTGGTATGTTTCCCCTTTTCGCTATGAAAAAGCGGCGAGCTTTCATACTTCTTACCTGGGTGGCAAATGGATTTGGAATGACTTTGGGCGGGGTGATGTCCAAGGCAGCGGCACAGTGATCGGCTTTCTGGAGATGCATGAGAATGTCGATGTCAGTGGAGCGTTGAAAATTCTTAAAGAGCTTTTTCCGCACAAGGGCAGGGCAGTTTCTACCGAAAGCCTTCGCCGGATGCCACTTTTCAAGAACCTTTCCATTTCAGAAAAGAAAGAGTCTAATGATCCCATTGCTGATAAACTTGTCATCCGGGAAATTAAAGATCAGATTTGGGATAAAGCTTTAATCGGGTATCTGGCCGGAGAGCGTAAGATAAATCATCGTCTTGCAGTGAAATACTTGAAGCATATTCAATATGAAAATATCGAGACTGGAAAAATCTATAATACCCTGGGCTTTGAAAATGAATCCGGTGATTTTGAGTGTCGTGATAAGTTCTTTAAGGGTATTATTAAAAATCCGAACGCAGTAGACCGGGCTCCTGCAAAAGATATCAGCTATATTCCGGGAACGGAGAAGGGCAGGGTGGCTGTTTTCGAAGGGTTTATGGATTATTTGACGGTGTTGACTATCAAGAATCAGCCGGTTTTGCCGGTAGATGTGATCATTCTGAATATGGTCAATATGCGGCGAAGAGGGATAGATTTTATCAAGCAGGGCGATTATGAGCAGGTCTTTACTTTTTTTGATAATGATAGTGCAGGGGAAAAGACGGCTCAAATGTTTTTAGAAGAACCAGAATTGAAAGAGAAGGTGGAACCGCAAAACCATTTATATAAAGGATTTAAGGACTACAACCAATTCTGGCAACAGAAGGAACTTTGAATTTTTATTTTCAATAGCCTATTGAATACTTTGGGGCTTCCCCTGTGGGGCAGGCTATCCATGACTCCCGAATGGTCGATCCTTTGGGATTCCTTCTTGTGAAGAAGGATCATTACTATCCCTAAGCCAAAAGACCTACCCGCCCAATTTAAATACTGCTTCGGAAAAACTTTCCGGATCATCAAACGTAAATGAGTGCTCATGGCCGGATTGCATGAATACCTGGACCTCCAAGCTGTTTTCATTCCAAGAAAAAAAGGAAATATCCCTTTTGTTCAAGGCTACATTTTTCACGGAAACAAAAGCCTCGCCAAGCTTAATACCGTCTACTAATTTCATAAGTATCTCCCAAATTGAGTTGCCAGGAGTTTGACGAGATGAACTGAAGTGCATCTGTGATGTATTTCCCAAAAGGTCTTGTATTTCATCACCCTCCCGACGTAGGAGATTGCACCCGGAATCCGGGCACAAAAAAGCCGCTCATTATCGGAAGCGGCTACCGCTTCAGTTTGCGTCGTCAAACGCCGATCTTAGTATAGGAAACTTGTTGGAAATAGCAACTCAGGAATCTAGGTCAATGGCTTGGCTCCATTGCCAATTCATACCACTTATCTACAGCGAAAATGGCTTCTACATCTTTCTTAAAGGCAGCTACATCAAAATTAGCAGGCAGGGGAAGGGTACTTATTAGGTCAATACCCTCCAAATAAGCATTTTCCATCATTTCGATGATTTCTTCCTTTGAGGCCTTTTCGACTTTGTCGTAATCGATCTTGACCGCGATTTCTGCCGATCTCTTTTTTTTATCAAAATAGGTTCCTGGAGGAAAAAGCATCCGCTCTGGCCGGAGGATCA
>JAGQXH010000727.1 GCA_020436695.1 Lewinella sp.
CGCAGGCCGGTGGTTTTGATGACGATCTACCGTTCTAGATCAATTGATGCCCTACAAGAATTATGTCATCTACCCCTAGCGTTCCGTTCCTTTAATCAGGAAGGAACGCTTTTTCCGGGTAACTCCTGCCTTTCCGGGCCCACCTGAAGCCCTACCGTAATATTGTTCCACCCCATACCTATCCCAATGATGAGATGTCTTTTCCTGATCGGTCTTTTTACACCGTTTTTTCTACCGGCGCAGGTGCTGACCGGTGCGGCTACCAAATGGAATGATTCCTTTCGGGAATGGTCCTTTTATACGCTCGACGAAGATGAGGAGGGCGAACTACGATTGCGCTGGTCAAGCGGTGATGACTGGACGGAATGGAACTATTCTTTCAATGACTTCATCGGTAGCATCCGTATTAAATGGCGGGACAATCCGAATGAATGGGAGATCAGGGGCAATAATACCATCGTAACAGCCCGTACGCTATGGAACAATGATCCGAGGGAATGGCGCATTAGCGGCCCAAAAGGCCGGCAATTTACTTTTAAGAGCCGCTACGGCAATCAATTTGACGACTGGCTTATTACCGATGAACGTTTCGGTTTTTTTGAGATCTACACCAATTGGGAAGGAGACCCCCGCGATTGGGTGATCGTAGATGAATTGTCGGAAGAGGTAAGCTTGGCGGAGAAAATAGCAATGATGTTTATCGCCATTTATCATAGTACACCTAAAGAATAGCATTTAGGTGTCGATCTATCTGGACCAAGGATCGCCCCCCCTAATCTTCATATTTGAGATCGGCTTCCAGCTCTCCAATCCGTATCTTAAATATCCCCGGCTCCGTCACCCATTTCTTGTCCTGGCCGATGAAGGACAGATCTTTCGGTTCCAGCGTAAAGCTTACCGTTTTGTACTCACCTGGTGCCAGACTAACCTTTTCAAATGCACGCAAACGCCGTACCGACGGCGTGACACTGGCGTAAAGGTCGGAAGTATACAACTGCACTACTTCCTGACCGGCCCGACCGCCGGTATTGTGTACTTCCACGCTTACCACAAGCCGCCCTCCTGCCTGGAGTGACGGACTGCTGGTCCGGAGATTTTTATAAGTAAAAGTGGTATAGCTTAGTCCCGAACCGAAAGTGAACTGCGGATCGAAAACCGGGCCGGAGCCAAAAGAAAGTGCTTCCGTATGTTTGTGGTCATAGGTGGTTAGAGAGTGCGGATATTTCGGGTACGTAAGGGCCAGTTTGCCGTCCGGGTTATAGTCGCCAAATAGCACGTCCGCCAGTGCATCTCCACCTTCCGGCCCGGGATAGAAGGTAGCCAATATGCCGGATGCGTAAGGGGCCGTTTCCCGGATAAGTCTCGGCCGGCCCTCGGCTAAAACGAGGATAATGGGTTTACCGGTGCGAGCCAGCGCGGCCGCCAACTCGTGTTGTGCAGCCGGAAGATTGAGATCACTGATATTACCTTCCACTTCCGTGTAGGATAATTCACCCAGACACAGAATAATACCATCCACATTTTCCGTCGCCTGTACGGCTGCTTCGATATCAATTATTTCATCGTAGCCACTGCCGGGCACGTATTTGACCTGATCTTCGCCCAGCTTTGCCCGGATCGCTTCCAGAATGGTGTTCTTATCTTTCTGGTAGTTATCGGCTTCGGTCCCCTGCCAGTTGTAACTCCAACCTCCATTCAGACTTCGCATCGTATTGGCGGTAGGACCGGTGACCAATACCCGGGATGATTTCGACAGCGGCAATACCTCATTTTCATTCTTCAGCAGGATAACACTTTCCAAAGCAGCCTGTTTGCTTACCGCCCGGTGTGCATCGCTACCGAACAGCGGATAATCATTCGGATCAAAGACTGTCTTTTGGAACAGGCCACCCAGCATTTTTACGTTCAGAATGCGACGGACACTTTCATCGATGCGTTCCATGCTCAGTTGCCCTTCGTTGACCAGTTCCACCACATAATCTCTAAATTCAAAGGTGACAGGCACCATACTCATATCTATCCCTGCTTCAATTGCTATCCGCACGGCCTCTTTCACACTGGAGGCTACCTTGTGGCGGGTATGCAGCAGGATGATATCTTCCCAATCGGAGACTACAAAACCTTTAAAACCCAATTCGCCACGCAACACATCCGTCAACATGAATTTGCTGGCATGCACTGGTACGCCGCTGATCTCTCCGGAATTAACCATTAAACTCATGGCACCGGCATCGATCGTAGCCTGGTAGGCCGGCAGGAATAACTCCCGTAACTGTACTTCCGGAATATAAGCCGGTGTTCTATCCTTACCGCTTACCGGCCAGCCGTACCCCGCGTAATGTTTCAGGCAGGCCAGAACTTTATCAGCAGCGCCAAAATTGTCGCCTTGATAGCCTTTTACAGTGGCTACTCCCATTACCTTGTTCATATACACATCTTCACCGAAGCTTTCCCAAAGGCGTGACCATACCGGGTTGCGTCCTACGTCCAGTGCAGGTGAAAAATTCCAGGTCAGTGAAGCCGCTTTGGCCTCATAAGCAGTGATAGCACCCACTTTTTCGGCCAAGCCCGGATTCCAGGTGCTGGCCATGGCCAGGGGTTGAGGGAAAAGTGTGGCATCCGAACAGTAGTTCACCCCATGAATATCATCGGTTCCGTAAAGGATAGGGATCTTCAACCGGGTCTCGGCTGCTTTTTGCTGGATCATTGAAATGAGGTCGTGCCATTCGGTTACATTGGGGACCTTACCGGTAGGAACATTCAAAATGGAGCCAACCTTGTATTCCTTGATCACTTTTTCCACTTTAGCCGGATCGATCCGGCGAGGGTTGGTCAATACGTAAGGGGCACCGTCGAAAAGCATATCGGCGGTAAGCTGCATCATCTGACCGGCTTTTTCTTCCAGGGTCATTTTGGCTAAAAGCTCCTCCACCTGCCGGTCTATATCAGGCTGGGCAGAGAGGGAAAAAGCAAAGACTAATAAACCGAGAGGAAATAAAAGGTGTTTTCTGGTCATCGTTTTGTTTTTTTTATGGGTAGTTTGACGGAAATAGATAATCAATTTCCTTTGATAAGTTTTGAATATTTCACACGCCATCTCCTGATCGTCAATCGCTTAGCAAAATATTCAAAACTTGAAAACTGTTCATTTCTTTTTTCTCCGTCCCTGAATATATCCAGACAATTTGGGAATTGGGCCAAATTATGCATGAAAAGATTAGAAGCTTATCTACCTTTTACGGCAAAAAGTGATGCAAAGAACCTCTTTTTGGCTGGTCCTCGTTATCTTCCTCTCCTCCTGTGGGAGTCAACAGACCGTTCTTCGACCTGGCGATCTGCAGCATCCCACTACAATTATCCTGGTGCGACACGCTGAAAAAGCAGACGACGGCACTTCCGATCCGGCACTCACGCCACTGGGCCAATCCCGGGCGCAGCGACTGGCGGCTATGCTGGCACCTATGGAAGTGGATGCAGTGTACAGCACGCCCTACAAACGAACCAGACTGACTGGCGTGCCCACTGCGGAATTGAAACACCTTACCGTACAGGAATATTCACCTAACGATAAAGCATTTCTTTCCAAATTGACCAGCGACTATGCCGGGAAAACCATTTTGGTAGTCGGCCATTCCAATACGATACCGACACTGGTGAATGCCCTGACGGGGAAAGCTTACGAACAACTGGGTGAATCGGAATATGACAAGTTGTTTATAGTGGAAGTAGTGGATGGGATTGGGAGAGTCATGGTGCTGTCGTATTAGGAACAGGTGTAAACTGAATCATGTTCTAATATTAAGAGGGGGCAGGCACAGCCAACGCCCAACTCTTACACCGTGGTGCTCGGCGACAGCACCTTCCAGATCTGGCGCAATAGTTTTTCACGCAGGGGCTCCGGACAGATCAGATAACCGGTTTCGCGTGGCTCGGGTTTAACACCGAAATGCATTTCCCGGCCGTCGAGATAGGTGTACCGGTAACCCAATTCTTCGACGATGACTTTTTCGCCCGCCCAGTCCCAAACCGGCATGCCGCCTTTTAGGAGGATGGAGACATCCAGTTCGCCGCGAACGAATTGTAAGGTTTTATACGCAGAAGTCAGCAGGATCTGCTCTTCCCGGATACCCATTTTTGTATAAAATTCGCGGTACTTATTTCCCCGGAAACGGGCCGGATGAGCGTAACGCAATTGGGAAATATCTTTAACAGGTACTTTTTCCAGTTGCTGAATGGTGCCGTTTTCTTCGAGGAAGGCTCCCTGTCCACGA
>JAGQXH010000728.1 GCA_020436695.1 Lewinella sp.
TACCGGTAGTTGCACAAGGTGTTCCGGCGCCAGTGCAAGTGTTTCACTATTCTGGAATACCAGGTTGAGACCGATACCTGCTGCTACGGCTACCAGTGGCCCCTGTATGAGCTGAAATACTTTTATTTTTTTCATGAACTTCTGCTCCCACAGAATGAGAATAGCCAAACAGACAAAGGCAATGATGACAGCCCCCGGAGTAATGGCTTCCAGCATGTAGTACAGTTCGGATACCGTATTGTGTCCGTCGGGCTGGGCAAAATTCATATCGCCTTCATAATCTGCATCGTAACCGAAAGCATGCGGGATCTGTTTTAGGAAAATGATTATGCCGATACCCGCTAACATGCCCTTGATCACAGAGCTGGGGAAGTAATAGCCGATGATACCGGCTTTAGCAAATCCCAGCACCAATTGGATCAATCCGGCCAGCATTACAGCCACCAGAAAAATCTCAAAGGAGCCCAGTTCCTGGATGGCAGCCAGTACAATAACGGCCAAACCGGCAGCCGGGCCGCTAACGCCCAACTGTGATCCGCTCAATGCGCCGACGACGATACCACCGATGATTCCGGCGATGATCCCCGAAAACAAGGGTGCTCCCGATGCCAGGGCAATACCCAGACACAGGGGTACCGCTACGAGAAATACGATAATACTTGCAGGAAAGTCATACTTTAAATTGGCCAGTATCCCTTTGGGAAGGTGGTCTTTTTGATTCATGGTTCGAAGGTGATGGTGTGAAAATTGAAAACACAAATATAATAGCAATACTATCAATAATGCAAGTTTATTTAAAATTGTTTATAAATTTACTTGTTTTCTATTTTGTTTTACTATTTTATCAAAAACTAATACTATTTTAACCACTATTGACTTTACTTTTACAATTTCAAAATATTATTGCCGTTACCGTAAAAAAGTATATCTTTGCGGCTCGAAAAGCCCACCGTCCCTTCACGGGAGTACATGGGTATGGTTTAACCAAACGAATTTATTCGATGTCCGTTAAAATGAGATTACAGCGGAAGGGTCGTAAAAAACGTCCTTTCTATCACATTGTAGTAGCTGATGCCAGAGCTCCACGCGATGGCCGCTTTATTGAAAAACTGGGTGTTTACAACCCGATGACGGTTCCGGCCACGATCGAGCTGGACCGCGAAAAAGCATACGACTGGCTGACTAAGGGTGCACAACCCACCGATACCGTTCGTGCTATTCTGCGTTTTAAAGGCGTATTATACAAGAAGCACCTGATGCGCGGTGTGAAAAAAGGTGCGATGAGCATCGAAGAGGCAGAAGCGAAATTTGCGGAATGGGTAGGTGCAAAAGATGCCAAGATCGAGGCTCGTAAAGCCAAAGTAGCAGAAGAACAGGCAGCCTATCACGCCATGATCTCCGGTACACCTCCCGTAATCAAGGAAGAGGTAGTAGAGATCCCGCCCGTTGAGATCGCAGAAGACAGTGCAGCAGAAGAAGTAGAAGCCGCAGCGGAAGAAGCTACTGCTGAAGCTCCGGCTGAAGAGGAAGCAGCTCCTGCCGTAGAAGAAACTACCGAGGAAAGCACGGAAGAAGAAAAGGAAGACGCTTAATTAAGTCGTCTCTCAGCAAACTATAGTCGATACGATCCCGGTTTTTCCAAAGTGAAGAGCCGGGATCGTTGTCTTTAACAGGATGGGGTGTTTTTTTTTCACTTCCATGTTGCCAAGCTGGATAAAATCTGACTATATTTGTATCTGTAATTTGGCTATACTTTATTCTAAAAATAAATTGGTGAACCTGGTAGTGCTTTAAATTGCACTATCAGGTTTACGTTTAAAATGTGGTAATACTTATGTACGAACTAGACGAAAACTACCTGGACCAGTTAGAAGATATAGCTTCCGAGATACAAGAATCTGACGAGTTGGCCAGCTATCTGGATGAGGAGGAAGAAGAGTTTTATCTACGTTTGAAAGAGATGTTTGAGCCCAAGATCAATCTGATCTACGACGAGGTGGCAGCAAAAGCTCCCCTTCAACTCATTGCATTGGAAACGGTACTGCTTAACCCTCTTTTTGAGGGCCTGTTCCTGCCCAAGATCCTGGGGCATTCGGTACTGCGAGGGGAGATCAATGAGAAATTTAAATACGTGCGTCCGCAGAATCACTTTAAAGAAGTGTTGCTGGCGATCTGCAATTCCGCCAATTTTGATATTCTGAAAAAGCGCATCGGCCAGTCCATTCAGATGGGTTTTGCGCTCAGTAGTGATATCTGGGTAACCAACCTCATCAACAGTATCACCAACAAACGTGTACGTTACTACCTGCAGGGGCAAAAGCTGGACCGGTATCGCCCGATGGACGCCCGTAAAACCGGCTACCTGCGATATCTGAAGCAATTCACCAACGATAATTATCATACAGCAGAATTTCCGGAGACCGTCTCTGAACTGAAGGTGATGTTCTCTCCATTAAAGAATTTCCTGATCTACCGCATTCGTTCCCGCTGGGATAATACTTCTCTGATCCCTTCCCTGAAGGCATTTCTGGAGAATAAATCTTTTATGAATACGGATGAGTATCTGCAGATCGCCTTTCTCTATGGTTCATTTTTTGATCTGGAAGAAGCGGACAGTAAACATCTGGCCAAACACCTGGCAGCGATACGGAAAGGCATGCCCGAATTCGATGAAAAATGGCTCGAATTCGTCCTGGAATTACATAAAAGAGATGACGTCAAACTCGACCCGCAGGCTGATCTGCGCATTTCTGCCCTGCTGGATAAATCCGTCAAAGATCAGCTTTCCGAGTTCTGTACCCTCACGGATCTGATCCACAATCAGGGCTATATGAATGAAGAAGTGCACGAAGCCGTGCGCGTTTTCTATAGTCGTCACGAAGGATTGTCGATCATCAATGAATGCGTTCGCGCCGTCATCTATGGTTATTTCCACCGCCTGATCAGTAATCTGGAGGAAAGAGCTTATCCGGATTTCTTCGAAGAGACCAAACTGTTCCCGGTTTACATGAGCATCTTCGCCAACCAAAAGTTCAATCAGGATCTTAAGGACCTTTCCATGAACTACGTGACTAAGTTGCTGAAGAAATTCACCGACAAGCGCGGTAAAGACTATCAGGATGTGAAGAAATTCGTTTCCACGGCTTTTGTAGATTTCAAATTCCTGAAGGATAAAGAAGTTGTGGAACTGTTTAAGACCCGTAGAAAGCGGAAAAAGCAGGAGGCGTAGTTTGATAGATGTCAGGCACTTGCCAAGTACCTGACATCTTCCAACTACTCACTCCGCAAACTCTTCACCGGATTTGCCAGGGCCGCCCGCACACTCTGCAAACTCACCGTAAAAAAGGCAATTCCCACCGCCAGTACCCCGGCCAGAGCAAATACCCACCATTCGATCGAGATCCGGTAAGCGAATCCCCGCAACCAGCCCCGCATGACGTACCAGGCCAGCGGCGAAGCAATGATGATCGCCAGTAGTACAAGTTGTAGAAAGTCTTTTGACAGCAGGCTGATGATGCCGCCCGTCGTCGCCCCGAGCACTTTCCGTATACCGATCTCTTTGGTACGGATCTCTACCGTATAAGCGGCCAAGGCCAGTAAGCCGAGGCAGGCAATGAAAATAGCCAGCAAACTGAATACACTGTATACTTTGCGGGTACTCTCTTCTTTTCGGTACAGCCCGGCCCATTCCTGATCGAGAAATTCAGGATTGAAAGGTACATCCGGCAGGAATTGTCGCCAGGCAGTTTCTATCTGAGCCAACGTCTGCGGTATCTCAGTACCACTCAACCGAACGGTGATCAACGGATCGACGCCGGTGGTAAAACTCCGCTGATGATGGATCAGGAATAAAGGAGAAACGATATTGTGCAAGGACTGAAAATGAAAATCCCTGACTACGCCCACAACGGTGTATACCGAAGGATTTTCAGGATCCGGATTCAGGAAATTATCACTACTCATCAGACGGGTCCCGACGGCTTCTTCCAGCCCCATTTCCCGTACAGCTGCTTCGTTGACGATAATCGACAGGGTATCCATGAAATCTCGGGAGAAATCACGCCCGGCCACCATTTCCATTTCCATACAGTCGATGTAATCCTCATCCACGATCAGGCCGCTACCGGTAGTGGATTCCTCGCTGCCCGGAGGGCGGAAAGACATTCCAAAGTAGTTTTGCCCCGGTTGATTGCTGCATCCGCTCACCATTTCCACACCGGTGAGGTTACGCAATTGATCCTTAAAAGTTTCTTCCTGCTGCGCAG
>JAGQXH010000729.1 GCA_020436695.1 Lewinella sp.
TGTTTCTTCATACCTGTTTTTTTGTACTCTACAAATGTAAAAGCTTTTTAATTTAAAAACAAGTTATTGCCAGATGAAAATGATTTGGTTTGTTTTGATTTTTAATATTACTCAGTTGAAATTTTCTTGTAATTATTGGTAAAACATTTAAATAGATATGATCCGATAAAGCACAGGGACCACCTGAAATATTTTGAAAAAACTGAACCTTATCGGACTGGGGAGACATAATATCAAACAATTACGACATGACGAAAAACCTGCCGGGGAAGAGTGCCATAATTTTGGAGCATTATCCAACCCTTTAAAAAGCAAACGAGATCAATGAAACTGCCTGCTTTAGAAATGGAGAAAGCGCGAAGCATTAACGAAGCGCCTGTTCTCCAGAAACCGACACGATATCACCGCTTACGGCTTTTTACCGGCATTGCCTGTCTGACTATTTTTCCTCTCATTTATTTACTGGGCAGATTGATCATGCACTGGTTTGGTTGAGAACAAGCTTTCTGCTACCGAAGGTCTTTCAGGTAAAAAGCTCCCGATTTTTGATAAATTAGTGCCTTCTCAATAATCGACTGGTATGAAAAAGATCTTCCTTACGCTATTTATCCTTCTAAATTTTTCCTGCTATCTGTTGTATGCTCAAACCTCAACGGTCAAAGCACTGGTGGGTGGCCGGCTCATCGATGGCTTCGGTGGGGTGCCGCTGGCCAATAGTGTGATCATCATGGAAGATGAGCGCATCAAAGCCATCGGTCAGGTAGGCCAGCTGGAAATACCTGATGGAGCAGAGATCATTTCCACCGAAGGGATGAGCGTGCTGCCCGGTATCTGGGACATGCACGTGCACCTGATGATCAACGGCCATGCCGATTACGCTCATTGGGACACCGCCTATATCGACAAACTGGAAAGTATCATTATGCCTGCCTCGGCGCATCAATTGCTCCTGGCTGGCGTCACCAGTGCCCGCGATCTGGGAGCACCGCTGGAAGCCAGTATTAATGTCCGGGATCGCATCAACAGGGGCGAACTGCCCGGCCCTACCATGTACATGTCCGGGCCATTCATTCAGCATGCACCCTATCCGGGAACCGAGGCTTTTCGCTGGGGCGTGAATGGCGTAGCCGATGCCCGGTCAAAAGTGCGCCAACTGGCCGAAGCAGGAGTTGATTGCATCAAACTGATCGATCAGGACCAAATGACCATGGAAGAGGTTAAAGCAGTAGTGGAAGAAGCTCATCGCCAAGGCCTCACGGTAGTCGCTCATGCTCACCGGCCGGAGGAGATCCGTCGTGGGTTAGCTGCCGGCGTGGATTGTCTGGAACATACCGGTCTGTCTTCTGCACCCGAATATCCCGATGATGTGATGGCGATGATCAAGGAGCGAACCGCCCAGATGAATAAAGGCCCACTTTTTTGGACGCCTACCGTTGAAGGTCTCTACAACTATGAATACATGCGCGACAATCCGGAAAAGTTGGACAACGATTGCTGGCACCTCGATCTTCCCGAAGACATCATTGCCGATATCAAACAATCGATCCAGCATCCGGGACGCCTGCCTTATTTCCAGCTGACGCCTTCCCGGCGTCCTACCCTGGAAAGAAAGGTGAAACAACTGCTCGACGCCGGCGTTGTACTGCTGACGGGCACCGATAGTGGTATTCCCATGAAATTCCACTGTCAGTCTACCTGGAATGAACTCGATGTATGGGTCAATGAATTCGGTATAGATCCCATGTATGCGATCAAATCTGCTACATACTGGCCGTCTAAGATTATGGGTGTGGATGATGAAGTAGGTACGATCAGCGAAGGGAAATACGCGGATATCATTGCGGTGAAAGGCGATGTTTTACGCTACATCAGTTTGTTGCAGGATGTGGATATGGTGATTAAGCATGGGAAGCGGTACAAGTGACGATGTACGGATGTTCGCTTCACCCTCTGACGGCCGTCAGAGGGTGAAGCGAACATCCGTCCGTAAAGTGGATCATTCCGTACGGCAGCCTTTCTTACCCTTATTCCGGCGGGCACGACTCCCTACCAAACCATTATCGATGAAATTATAGGAAATGGTAAGTCCGGCGATAAAGAACCAGTCGTGGGATTTATCGTCACCGCGCGGCATACCCGGAGTGAATTGTGACGGATCACTGCCGGGGATCTCCCCACTGCGGTTACTCAGGGCAATGGCCGTTTCGCTGCTCAGTTCCAGCGGATCTACAAATATGGTGCTGACGTCATCCAGATAATCAGTGGTGGTACGACGGGCGCCCAGTTCGATCCCGAGGTTAATTTTATCGCTCAGTGCATATTTCAAACCGAAACCGAAAGGGATGGAAAATGCCGTTTTCCCATAAGGCGAGGGGCGGTCTGCCTTGCCTTGCGCTTCTGTGTTCAGCGGGCGCAATTTGACGGTCTGTCCCTCATATATGGTTGTAGGATCGTAGGTGAACAATCCAAAACCGGCAAAGAGATAGGGGGAAAAAGGACGGTAGAGATTGTATGGCTGGTAGCCCAGTATATTAAATTCACCGACAACGGAAATATCGATCACATTAGAGGAAAAGCTGAGATTTCGGGCGCTCAGGTTGGGGTCTGAGTTGTTTTGATCAGCTCCGGAAAGCGAGGTGTAATTAGCGCCGAGCCGGAGGGTAACCAGCTCGTGCAGATTATATCGCACGAAAAGGCCGCCAACCAGATTGGTCTCTTTGATGTAAATGCTGCGGGAGTTATTGCTCAGGTCTCCCAGATAATTGGAGGCACCGCCCAGCACTCCCACTTCCAGATGTTGAGCGGAAAGCGGAAAGAATGCAAGGCAAAGTAGTGCAAAAAGAGTGAAGGGAACGTATGGGCGATGGGTAGTCATGATCCAGGAATTTGTACTGTGTTAAGAGTTTGTCAAAAATCGGTCTTTTTATCGAAATGAAAGTCATTTTAGGCGTTTACGTAGAAAAATAGGCAACTTCTATCTATTAATGACGTTCTTTAATCTTGAAATTAATCAAAAAACAATATGAAGAATATACTTCTTAAAAATTTATTATCCGGGATGTTCCTGCTGTTTGTTGGAGCGTTGATGGCACAGGATGCTGCCCCCAACAACTGGTTCCAACTGGATGAGACCAAAGATGGTTTTCCCGGATTGAGTACGCAAAAAGTCTATCAGGAAATATTAAAGGGACGCCAGGGTAGAACCGTAGTGGTGGCAGTGATCGATTCCGGTGTAGACGCAGAGCACGAAGATCTGGCGGCTAATATGTGGGTAAACGAAGACGAGATCCCCGGCAATGGTATCGACGATGATCAGAATGGTTATGTAGACGATATCCACGGCTGGAACTTCCTGGGTAATAAGAACGGCGAGAACGTAAGCTATGAGAACCTGGAAGTAGTTCGCCTCTACAATCGGCTCAAACCCAAATACGAGGGCAAAAATGCCGGTGATTTTTCCGGTAAGGATAAAGAGGAATTCGAAGCTTTCAAATCCTTTGAGAAAGAGATAGAGGAGAAACGCAGCGAACTGGAGCCCAATGCGAAATTGTACGGCATCATGCGTCAGGCTTTCGATAAAGTGGTAGATGCGATCGGGAAAAAACCGGAGGATATCACCCTGGATGACCTCAAGAACGTGAAATCGGAAGATCAACTGGTCAGCCGGGGCGCTGCAGTTGCCGCTGAAAACGTGGCTAACGGCCTGACTTTCCTTGCGCTTTACAATGATGTACAGGAAGGAGCTGATTACTTTGAAGAACAATACGACTACAATTACAATCCGGATTTCGATGCCCGCTCTATTGTGGGAGACGATCCCAGTAATGTAGCCGACCGTGATTACGGCAACAACGACGTGGAAGGACCTGATGCCATGCACGGTACACACGTGGCCGGTATCATCGCTGCTATCCGTGGCAACAACGTCGGTATGGACGGAGTAGCCGACAACGTTAAGATCATGTCTATTCGGGCGGTACCGGACGGTGATGAGCGCGATAAGGATGTGGCCAATGCCATTCGCTACGCTGTGGATAACGGTGCGGAGATCATCAATATGAGTTTCGGTAAGGGGTATTCTCCCTACAAAGAAGCGGTGGATGAAGCAGTGAAATACGCCAAGAAAAATGACGTATTGCTGGTTCATGCAGCCGGTAATGCCGCTCAGGAAAACGAAATGGATAATAACTATCCCAACGATCGTTACGCCAAAAAAGGGCTGTTCGGTCCGAGAAATGCCAAGAACTGGCTGGAAGTGGGT
>JAGQXH010000072.1 GCA_020436695.1 Lewinella sp.
ATATCCCGTAAGCCGGGCGTATTGCATAACTCATGTCTCGCAGGGCAAGGGCCGTTTCGGGCGACCTGAAGGACTGGTAACCCAGTGCAGCCAGTTGCCAGGCCAAATTATGATTGTCGTAGAAAGCCTTGCGCGATTTGGCCACTAAAGCAGCCGCATTAGCTTCCCTGACCTGCTGTAGAAGCGCTTCCTGCGCCCGCTGGGTACGTTGATTGGCGATAATGGCCCAAACGGCGGCCAGGATGGCGATCAGGGCAAAAGCCAGTGCCCGTTTGGTGAGTGTCCGGGCGCGCTGGGCGTTCTCTTCGGCACTTTTTCTTAACTCGCGTTCTTCAGCCAGTTTTTGGCGGTCAGCCTGGTCCGTCAGCGCGATCTGGCGGCGGCTCTCCTCCAGAAAGGCCTGCAATTCCGGCTCCAGATCGAGGTAGGGTAAGTAATTTTCGTACAGTGCCAGCTGATTCCGGCTGAGAAAATCCGTTTGGGTGTCTTGATACACCTGATAGCTGCCGTGGATCTGCCGGTATACTTCGTTGATGCGACGCTGCTCATCACTGCGCTCCTGATCGATCAAGGCGGCCAGACTGTCGTGCGCCAGTTCGAAGGTATCTTCATCCGCCCGCAACAGACGATTGTTCTCCAGTGCTTCCAGGCAATACTGCAGCGGACCGGCCGGCAGATTTTTCAGGCTGGCCGGTGCTTTATCCCCCAATTCGATCTGTCCCTGCGTATTCCGCCTATAGGAAACCGGTCTTTTGGTACCTTCGAAAGTAACGAAGCCATCCAGGACATCGTCCACAAAATCTGCTGATACTTCCGGATATTGCTGCGACAGCTCCCGCTGCATACTTTCACTGCGATCATGCAACAGCCGTTCCATAATATCGGTAATGGCGCCCATTTTCACGATCTCGTCCGTCTCGAAGTGCAGGGGCGGATAAGCCGTCCCTTCCCAGCCGTCCGGATAAGTGCGAACGTAGTCCTCCCGGTATAACTGGTCCAGAAAAACCTGTAAATAGGGTAAAGCAATACCGGATTTGGTGCGCAGGCACTCACGGATCTGACGGGTATTTTCTTTAGCGTCCTGCAGTGTAATGTTGAAAGCCGCACAGGATTGAACGATCACCTCATCCAGCCGGTCGGGGCGCATGGGCTCAACCCGCAAACGGCGATCCGAAAATCCGGGAATGGCCGCTTCGAAAGATTCCAGCCAGCCGAAGTATTCTTCGCGAATGATGAACAGCAGGTGACAGGCTTCGGTCGCTTCATCATCAAGGATGTTTTTTATCGTCTCCAGGAAACGCCTTTTTTCTTCTTCATCTCCAAGGAGCAGCAATTCTTCAAACTGATCGAAAATGAGGTAAATAGGTCGCACATAGCGTTTACTGAGTCTTTCCAGTGAGCGAAACAGATTTTCCTGGTTGACCTCCGCCCCACCGAGCGCTTTTGATTGCGACAATGCCTGATGTAAGGAACGGTTGATGTTCTTACCCCGCCGTATCCAAAATGGCACCCAATCCGTCACTTCAAACCGGTTGCTGAGCCCACACTGGACCAAACTGGTCTTCCCGGTTCCGGACTGCCCGTACACCAGAACGATCCGGTTTTTATTCACCGACTGGTATAACTGCTCGATCTCTGCATCCCTTCCAAAGAAGATGTCGCCGTCTTTTTTGGTATAAGCGTCCAGGAACTTGAATGGACTGGGTACAGCTCTGGTGGTTATTGCCATGGTTGGTTTTAGATTTTATGTGGGACGTTGGGATTTTGGGATTTTGGGACGTTGGGATTTTAGGGTCATCCGGTGTCCGGGATTCAATCCTCATTCAGGATCGTTTTGCGGAACGCCTCCAATTGTATCTTTACTGCGGCAAAAGGCCCATCCGGTTGTACTTCCAGGCGGTCTCTCTGGCTTTCGGGGCGCTTCACATTTTTGTAAAAGTACACTTCCCCTTTAGCCCGGCAGGATTCAAAAAACAACAGATTGGACAGATCGGTATTGACTTCAAAAGCGTTGCGATCGATCACAAAAGGAGAAAGATTGAGGAATTCAAGCTGCTCGGCAGTGAACCGGCGTTGGCGTGCGTCCGCCACTTTGATACTCCCTTTCAACAGCACCACACCACGGTTTTGCAGAAAATCCGACAACAGATAATACAGGTGTTCCTGACGGCCGAAAGCCCGCATCAGTTTGACGATCTTATGATTAAAAACAGTTTGCCCTTTTTTCTGATGCCGGTAGCGTTCGATATCGATATCCTGCACACTGGCCAACGTGTAGCGGTGCAAAAAGCCCAATTCTTCAAAGAAATGACAAAGATGCTCTTCCCCTTCCTGGCAGAATAACGGGATATCCGCTTCGGCAATTTTCCCGGCAACGGCCTGTTGGTGCAAATGGGTGAGGAAATTGCAGGCCTGACTAAAAGGGTGATCCACCTGCATGAGTGATCTGAGTTCGCTGAGTTCCTGTACGAAGTAATGGATACCCTGTCCTTCATTGAGGCTATCCAGAAAACTACGCAGTGATTTGATCAGCAGCAGGTGGTCATAAGCACGGCGTTCTTCCGAATTTAAGTAGAAATAAGTCCTTAGTTCCTGCGCCAACCACTCTGGCAGTGCACCGACCTCTTCATTGAGTCGCAATTCCCACAACTGGGCCAGCAGGATGTAGGTCATCATCTCGGTGGTAGCGTGAAAGACCAGACCGGTCTGCTCGAGCCGACGGAGGCTTACTTTGTCGAATCCTTCATTTTCCTGCTCTACCGGGCAAAGTAACTTTTGCAAATGAGTAGCGATGGGAAAAGGCAGTACATTGACGATAGTGGTCTGTTTTTCGCCCAATTCCACGTATTCTCCTTCTTCCTCGGCCATGTACAGGTTAACGATCTCGCGGTTTTTTGCCCGATACAGGGTCTCGAACAGCGTGTCGGTCAATAATTCATTGGGTACATATTGCCCTTTGGTGGTGTGAACTTTGCGATAGGGGATCGGATTTTCCTCCAGCAAACGGGGATCAAGCGTGTACAGTCCCCAAAGTGGATCTTCAACATCCGTATCGTTCATCAGGCCT
This sequence comes from Lewinella sp., assembly GCA_020436695.1. GTDB lineage: Bacteria > Bacteroidota > Bacteroidia > Chitinophagales > Saprospiraceae > Flavilitoribacter. The sequence goes on from JAGQXH010000072.1 coordinate 3,068, forward strand.
ACTCCGCGGGGCATGTCCACTATATTCAGATCGGCAGAGGTTGCCGTCTGTGCCGGTCCAAGGGCTTCTTCGAAAGCCTCCCGAATGCTTAACCTTTTTTCACTCAGACTCCGGTAAAAACGAAGCGAAAAGGCCATGGCACTTTTATCTCCCACGGGCGCACTTGTAGCTACCACCACCGGCACTCCCGCGTCCAACAGTCCGTTGACCTGACCGGCTGTGGAACAACCATTGAGGAGTACCATCTTTAAATGCCCGGCTTTGGCACTGGTACCCAACTGATGAGCGATCCCTTTGGCATTGGCCTGATCGCCCACCAAATGGAGGGTATCATTATCCGCGTGGCCACTGTAGTGAAATACAGCCAGGCGTTCGCCGTAAATCCCCAGGTAATCATTGAGTTTTTCCAGTGTGGTGAAAGCGTCCCTGTGGATGAAAAAATCGCCTTTCAAAGCCCGGTTGACGAGGGTACTGAAAACGCCATCGTCTTCTTCGGCCAGAGAAGGTAACGGATCGGTTTGGGAGTTGGCGTAAGCCAGGAATATTACGTCCATATTTTAAGGAATGAAAGCCCCTCTGCCTTCGGCATCTCCCCAAAGGGGAGACTCAACACGAGAGGAACAGCAAGCAGATTAAAGCAGATCCCTATCTTTTTTGAGAAAGGCAATTACGAGGTAATGAGTGCCTCATGCATCCTCTTTGCTCCAATCATTGATCACGACCAACACATTATGCGGCAAGCGGTCACAATATAGTAAACTGTTTGAACTTGATACGAACCGCCTTTTTACTCTACGCAGGCAAGCATGCCAAAGTTTCACCCTGCCCGTTCGTAAACCCAGTATTAATTTTCAGCATAACGATTCGTTTTATCAGTGACATCACCGCACATTAACTTAATTTTGGGTTTACCAAATGTAAAAACACCTTACAACCCATGCCTTCTTACTACAAGATCATCGGTGGTCAACGCTATGACCGCAAACTCCTGGAAACCGCCGAACAGCTCACCGAAGGACGCGGTGATGGACGCATTTCACAAAAAGATGCGGAGATCATCTGGGCCAGTATTCAGGATGGGAGCGGCATCACCGCTACGGAGAAGCGCTCCGTGATCTATCTGATCAAAACACTCAACTGGTCGGAGAAAGCAACATTATGGATTAATGAACAACTGGATCTCCGTACCGAGACCGAAGACGAAGAAAAGAGCATTGACCACATCATCCTGGTCGAATTCAAACTCACCCAACTGGCTTATCAGATCGACCCCGTAGATGTGGAGGAGCAGGAGCAGTTGTCCGGCAACCGGCTGAAATTCACCGATGCACTCCGCAGCGCTTTGGATAGCATACTCACCAGCGACTCTGATCGGGAAAGCCCCCGCTTCATCATTCAGCAGACCTTCGGGTTGTTCCCCGAAGAGGATACGGAAGCAGCCGACAAGATCATGGAGCATCTGCGCGAATATCTTCAGCAGGGAGAGCTCCGACTATTACCTAATGAAGACTGGAACGACTACGACGCTGAATTTGATTATAACCCACCGGAAGAGCGGGAAAGTGCCGATCTGAATTGGGTATTTTCCCTCTACCTCCCCACTTTGTCCGATCATCTCTACTGGGTCATTGTGCCGCGTGACGGAGAGACGGAGGCTTATGTTTATGGGTTTAATTGAATTGAGTCGTCAGTCGATGGTCAGCAGTCAATATAGAATTTGCTGACTGAGAAGTAAGAGAACATCATTAGCGGCTTAGTTTGTTAGATGGCTCACCCCGCACCAAGGCCCCAGTAGCGTATCGACTAAAATCAAGCCCTAACGTACCTTCACTACCTTCACCGTGCTGCTCCCGAAATTCGCTGTTTCCAAACGTATGTAATACACACCCGGAGCCCAATCGGCAGCCGGAAGGTCGTACATCCATGCCCCGGCAGGGATCTGCGTTTGCAGGGTCTGCTGCCCGATCTGATTAAATACCCGGACCTGGGTTTCCATATTCACCTGAAGCTCATCGAAACGCAAACGGATCACTTCGCGGAATGGATTGGGGAAGGCTGTAACATGGAAGGCCGCTTCCGTTTCTTCATCTGCACCATTGATCACCGCCAGTTCGCGCACCTGCATGAGATCGACGGCAGCTTCTACCAAATGTCCATTGGGGTCAAGATCACCTGTAACTAGAATGAGTTGCATGGAATCCGTCAGTTCTATCAGTTCATTTAAAGAGAAGTAGCTTTCCTCTCGCCATGCTCCAGCCGACTCTTCTGCCTGCAGATTCTCCAGCACAATGGTATCCTGCCCATTGGTCAAATAGACCATTAGGGAATCGTCTGGTGCTACTGTTCCTCCACTGTTGTACCACCAGAGATGATAGGTGAGGATGGGCTCGATGTAATTGCTCAGATCCATTACCGGAGAAACCAGGGTTGCAATACCGTCATCCACATCATCCGTACCGGAATTACCGCCGCCATTACCGGTCATGTAGCATTGTTCGCCAAGGTCACCGTTAATATCTTCATACGGGTTGACCGGTTCGCCATTGGCACGATAGGTCCCTCGGGGTTTACCGATCGTCCACGCCCCACGCGCGCCCTCGCCCTCGATGGTTGACATCCAGCCGAAGTCAAAAAAGAAATCATCCTGATAGCCGCTTTCCAGAGTAACGGTAAGGGCGGTATCTTTGGATATGGAGATCATTCCGAGGGCCTTGGGCAGATACCCCCAACTTCCCACATACAATTGATAATCGCCTTCATAAATATCCTGTACATCGAACAGACCGGCTTCGTTGGATACACCTTCGAAACGGCCCTGCTCGCCTTCTAACAATACCTGGGCGCCGTCGATAGTGGCTCCACCTTCTTCCATCAGGGTGATCCCACTAAGGCGATTGAGTCCGGCCGGGATCAATTCGACATTCAGAATAGTGAGTTCGCCGTTGTTTAGAGTAGCCGGTGCTACCAACGGCAGATATCCCTGCTTGAAAAAGCGGACATCAAAGGTGCCGGAGAGTGCCAGTCCGGTCTTATAGTCTCCCGTCAGGTTGGAATAATCCACATTCACCTGATCAGCCAGGATCTCCACTTTTACTTCATTGACAGCGGCCCCGTTTGAGGCATCCGTTATTTTACCTTCCAGCCAGGCGGCGCGTACATAGTTGGGTTCCAGTACAAACAGACCGTTGCCCATATCCGTCACCAACACCAGTCCGGATGGCAACCAGGGATAGGCACCCCAGGCTCCCTGACCGGGATCGAGGTTAAAGAAAGTATCGAAATTACCGACCTCCACCAGATTGGACGGCCGGGAAGCATCCACAATGATGCCGCCGTCACCGTAATAGGATAGGATGAGCCAGTCTTCCCAAACATGAACATTGTGCGGTATATTCCCCTGAGCCAAGGTGGCGGCCGGGCGAAACTCATCCAGTTCCACAATATTGGTGGGATCACTTACATCGTAGGCCGTGACGGGGGCCGTAACGCGCTCATCAGTGGTAAAGGCGACCTTGCCATTGTCAGACAACCAGATGTTGTGGGTAAAAAAGTAAGGCGTATTCTGCAAGCCTAACAATAAGGGAGCGGTCCGGTCGCTGATATCGTAAATGGCCATGCGCCCCGCGTTGAGTTCGGATACATACATGAGATCATCCCGTACATACACATCGTGTGCATATTCGGCAGCACCGAGTCCCGTCAAACTGGGATTCCACGGATCGGTATCCACATCGACAATAAGCAAACCACCCCGGTTGAGATTGGATCCGGCAACGTAGCAATAACCGATGGAGTCGATATACAGATTATGGATGTTTCTCAGCGTTCTGTCTTCCACTGTAACCGTCCAGAAAGTATCCCGTACAGAATTGGGCAGATCGCTCAGGTCAATGATCTGTATGCCTCCTCCTGTTTCGTTCGAAACGTATGCGTAATTTTCCCAGGTCTTTATATCTCGCCAGACGGAGACCGGCCCCTCCACAAAGGCCACTTCATCCGGTTCGGACGGATCGGCCAGACTCACTATCGACAATCCGGCGGTGGTGCCTACCAGAGCGTATTCCGTGCCGTCGGGTGCCACCCAGGCCCAGACATCATTAAGTTGCCGGTCGTATTCCAGCCTTCCGGTCAGGCTCATATTGAGTTGGGCAAAAAGCCAGTTACAGCAAAGGATCAGTGTTAGTGTGAGTATGGAATTTTTCATACACAGGTTCATTGTTTTCGTTTGGTATCAATAAACGAGAGCAAGTAGTTTAAACTGAATGGCGGGCAAAGGTAGTGAATTGGATGTTGGGATTTAGGGATGTTTGGATTTAGGGATGTTGGGACGTTTGGATGTTTGGACGTTTGGACGTTTTCTCAGAACTGTCTCTCTGATTCATTAATTCTAACATCTCATTATCCCATCGTCCATTAATCCTAAAGTCCAAACGTCTCATATTCCCAAACAAACCGTTGGAAGACAGGTAAAAGTATATAATCTAACCTATTATCGCCGCTCAACGACAGCAATTGTTATACGGCTGACACAGATAGGGCGATCCGCTTCGTCCCGGATATGGATCTGCCAGACATGAATACGACGCCCGACCTTGATCGGAGTTGTGCGTCCGATCACCTTTCCGGACGCGATGGAATTCAGGTGATTGGCATTGATCTCTACACCAACGGGGGCATATTTATCCAGATCGTCAATGCATAACATGGACGCAACACTCCCCAGCGTTTCCGCCAGCACCACGGAGGCACCGCCATGCAGGATACCGTAAGGTTGGCGGGTACGGTTATCAACGGGCATGCTCGCCTCAATGTAATCATCCCCGATAGTGGTAAATTCGATCCCCAGATGCTGACTTAATGAAGGACGGTTCAGTTGCCTGAGGGCAGCAGCTGGGTCTTTTTGTTTCCAAATCATAATTTCTTAACTATTCAATTCCATTTTCCGGTATCCACCAGCGCCTCTGGATAGTCCCTTCCGATCTTAAAATGGAAATTAGACTGTTCCAGTTCGGAAAGGGTGTCCGGCTGGTGAATTTTTTCTTCCGGCACTTCCGATAATTCCGGCAGCCAAAGACGAATGAATTCTCCGTGCGGATCGTATCGCTTGGCCTGGGTAAGGATGTTGAAATAGCGATTCTCTCGCGGATCACTGCCTACCCCGGCTACATAATTCCAGTTGCCATAGTTACTACAAGGGTCATAGTCGATCAGCAATGACTCGAAGTATGCAGCGCCCAGTTGCCAGTTCACCTCCAGATCTTTCACCAGGAAACTGGCCACATTTTGCCGTCCTCGATTAGACATGAAACCCGTCTGCTTGATCTCCCGCATATTGGCATCGATAAACGGCACTCCGGTTTCTCCGTCTATCCAGGACTGCAGCAGGTCAAAATCATTCTTCCAGGCAGTATCTTCTTCTTCTTTGGTGCCTCCTTTCTGAAAGATCTTATTCCCGTGTTTCTTACCCATCAACCGGAAGAAATCGCGCCACAACAGTTCGAACAACAGCCAGTAGGTAGATTCATTTTCCACCCGGGCGGCCTCAAAGGCTTTCACCTCGTAGTAGACCATTTTGGGAGATACACAGCCCTGCGCCAGCCAGGGAGACAGTTTGGAAGAATAATCCCCTCCGATCATACCGTTGCGGGTTTCCTTGTAGGAAGCCAGGTTCTCCGAATCCCAAATGTAGTATTTCAGTCTTCTGAGGCCTTCGGTCTCTCCGCCCTTGAAATATAGTGCTGCCCGGGGATCGCGTTCAAAATCCTCGTGACCGAAATCGTTGAGCGTAGGGATCTCGCCGGCTTCAACCCGCACGCTCAACGGACTGAAATGTTCGGGGCGTTCCAGGGGATGGCGAATCGCCACAAAGCGCTCCACCTCTTTGCGGAACTGTGAGAATATATCCGGTGTATGAGTTACGGGGAAGGGTAGATCAGCGGTATAGAATAGCATCTTACCCCGGGAGAAACGCATTTCCTGACCGATGGACCAGAGTTTTTTCTCCAGTACATCCTGTACGTCCACTTCCTCCTGCGTACGCTCCCGGTTGCAGAAGATCCAGCTGGATTTCACCTGGTGGGCCAGTTCAAAAAGTATCTCTTCCGGCTTGCCGACCCGCACAATAAGCTCACTGCCCAGGGCCCGCAGCGATGCCCGCAGATCGTGGACAGATTCAATAATAAAGCGAGCCCGGAATTTTCCGGTTTTAGGGAAGCCGAAACGGGTTTCCCCATGGAATACCCGCTCGTCAAAGACAAAGACCGGCACCACTTCTTCGGCACAGGTCAGCGCATCGAGCAAAGCCTCATTATCGTGCAGTCTCAGGTCTTGTCGAAACCACACTATCGCCCGTTTGGTTTGCATAGTTATTGAGTTTAGTGTTGGTATTATTAAGTAAACCAAAGTTAGGAAAGGCAGTTCAAAAAATCGGGCCCTAATGACGGACATTTTACATGCTTTGTGTGTTGGGAGGTTGAGATTTAGGGAGGTTGGGACATTTGGAGGCCGGAGTAACCGGAGGCAGGCAATGCGAATGACACACCATCCACTTAGGGGGTTTGCCCCGGTCCGGTTAGCATTAACTATGCACCGTTCCATCATCCCCGCAAAAAATTGTATCATTGTATCGGAAGTTGTTTAAAATCCATCTCATGAATAATCACATGCTTCGCTGGATATGGTGGATAAGTGCGGCCGGATGGTGGGTGATCATGTCCGGTAGTTGTACGCAGGAGCCGTATCCGCAGGGAAAGATACTTTATCAGAATTTCTGTGAGAATTGCCACATGGATAACGGCAGCGGTCTGGAAGGGCTGATCCCCCCTGTGGTAGGTTCGGATTATGTTCGTGACAACATTACGGAAACTGCCTGCATCATTCGCTATGGACGAGAAGAGCCCCTCGAAGTGAACGGTCGGCGATACACCCAACCCATGCCGGACTCCCCTCAACTCAGTGATTTTGAGATCACCAATATTATCAATTACATACGTCATGCCTGGAGCAACGACTATGGTTATGTTAGCTTACAGCAGGTAAGAGAAGCTCTGGAAAATTGCACAACAGAATAACAACGCCTCTGGTATGTATAGATTTATCAAAACGCTTGTTTTGCTGCTGGTGGGCACTATTTTGTCAGCGCAGACGAGTGCACCAAATGACGACTGCGACGGGCTCACGCACCTTGGCATTGCACCAACCTGCGACCAGGTCGTGTATACCAATGCCGGAGCAACACCCAGTGACATAGGACTGGGAAATTTCCCTGCCTGCTTTCTGGGTGACGGTCTGCAGCAAGATGTCTGGTTTGCATTCCAGACCTCCGATACGATCGTGAATTACCGCATTTCGCTGGAAGGTGTCGATCAGGGTAATGGTCCGATCATCAATCCCCAGGTCGCCATGTACCGGGGAGTGTGCGGCCCCAACGGTCTGGCGTTGTTGTTGTGTTCCAGTGCAGAAGAAGGCAGCAGCGAAGTGGAGATCAATGCGACCGGACTGACTCCGAACATCACTTATTTCCTGCGCGTTGATCACTATTTACTCAATGGCAGCGGCAAGGCCGGTAATTTCACCCTTTGTATCGAGGAACTTGTCCCCTCCAACACCATCGATGAGGGTGGCAGTACTGCCTGTTCCGGCAGATTATATGATTCGGGTGGTGCCGAGGGTAATTACCAGAGTAACGAAGATTACGTCTTCACCATCTGCCCGGATGCTCCCCACCAGTGTATCAATTTTAATCTGGAATATTACAACATCGACAATTCCGAGGGAGATGAACTCATTTTTTATGAAGGCAATTCCACTAATTTCAACGATATCATTGCCCAGTTCGGCGGCATGGAGATCGAACCGGGGGGTGGGGTTTGCTTCGACATACAATCGGCCAGTGATTGCCTAACGGTTCGTTTTCGGTCTAACAGTACGAATAACCTAGAAGGTTTTGCGGGTTCCTGGACCTGTACCACTACGCCCTGCCGGGAAGTAAAACCCATTTCCGTCAAGGGCAATATTTCCAATGAGCAGATCATCGATTTTATTTCCACCCCGCAAACCGTCGTGGAGATCACGGATATCAAATGCCCTGATAATGCCTACGGTACTTTCCTGGCCGGAGATAGCACCAACCTGGGATTGGAACGTGGTTTACTACTTACTACCGGTAGTATCGATATCGCTCCCGGCCCCAACTCAGTAGTGGATGCCGGTGTGGAACACAATGCCGACGGTGATGACGATCTGGATTACCTTTCAAAAATCCAGGGAGAGGGAAGTTTATCCGGCGATGCCTGTATTGTGGAACTGGACGTTTTTGCGGCCACCAATGAGCTAACTTTTGAATACATCTTCGGCTCCGAAGAATATCCGGAATTTGTGAATTCCGAATTCAACGACATCTTTGCATTCTTCATTTCCGGCCCGGGGATAGTAGGCGATCCGAATATCGGCAATCAGTTGAATATTGCGGTATTACCCGACGGGACCACTCCTGTGCAGATCAACAGCGTCAGTCATCTTGAGAACTGGCAGTACTTCCGCAATAACGAACTCGGAAAAAGCCTGGAATACGATGGGTTGATCTCCGATTTTCTGGGGCAGAAAAAAAGCCTGACGGCCAGGGCTCAGGTAGAACCCTGCCAGACCTATCACCTGAAACTGGCTATTGCCGACCGACGGGATTACGCTTATGATTCCGGCGTTTTCATTTCCGAATTGCGGGGCGGTGCCCCTAATTTCCGGGTTGCCTATCAATCCGGTATTGATTTTCTGATCGAAGACTGCACCAGTATCAATGATACTTTGTACGTGACACTCAACAGCCCACTTCCTGATACGGTCTCCTATCAGGTGAGCATTTCCGGAACAGCAACCCCCGGAGAAGATTATCAACTGGATATTCCCTCCACCATTACTTTTCTACCGGGCCAGACCAGCGTGGGTTTTCCCATTATCCCCATCTCGGATACTTTGGAAGAAAATCCGGAAACGATTGAACTGTCATTGATCAATAATTTCGGTTGCGGAGAAGTGACCTATACCTCGATCACCATCGAGTTACGCGACAAGCTGGATGTGCAGATCGCTGCAACGGGCGATACCATTCTCCAATGTCGTGATACGGTCTTACACCTGCTGGCCGAAGGTGCCGCCGACTATTTCTGGACACCGGCCGGCGTATTCGAGGATCCCGAAGCTGCGGAGCAGGCCTTCGTCATCCTCAACTCCGGTTGGGTACAGGTGGAAGGAAAGATCGGCGATTTCTGTGTGGATTATGACTCCGTTTATGTGAATTTGGTGAATGTAGAAGTAGATATCCAGGCCCTCGATCCTACGGCCATCTGCCGGGGAGACAGTGTACGACTCCAGGCTATGAACAATATCGATAATGAGAATCTGCAATGGTTCCCTACTTCCGGCATCAGTGATTCGACTAATGCGCTCATCACGGTCCATCCGGAAAACACCACCGCTTATATCGCCAGCGTCAGCACGGAAGGATGTACTATTACGGACACCTTAGTGATCAATGTTGACCGCTTTGCCTTTCCGGAACTTCGCAGTGACACTACCATTTGTCAGAATTCAAGTCTGAACCTGATCCTGCCTTTTGATACCAGTCAGCTAGACGTGTACTATGGCTGGACACCGGCAGAAGGGCTGAGTGATCCGAACAGTCCTTCCCCAAGGGCTCAGCCGAAAACCAGTACAACCTATACGTTGCAGGTTTCCAGTAAGAATGGTGGATGTGAAGCCAGCGGATCGATACGCGTGGAGGTATTACCCGCTGATGTTGACATCATTCAGGCGGATACCACCTACATCTGCCTGGGAAGCATGCTTGACCTGAATGCCGTCACCAGTACCGGTAGTGCCGATAATCTGATCTGGCAGGATGAAGCAGGAAATATCGTAGGTGCGGAAGTACTGGCACTTACACTACAGCCGGAGCAGCCCACCCGTTACTACACTACCTTCAAGACCGGAATTTGTACCGTGATGGATTCCATTCTCGTGCAGGTAGATTCGCTGCCTCCCATGATGGACCTCATGACCGACAAAGAAAAGGAGCTTTATTGTGAAGGAGAAACCATTGTCCTTACTTCTCTTCTTTATGAGCCTACTGACTATCCGGATCTGGAGCATTTCTGGGAGGCCGGTCCCGGTTTTGAAACCGACGATACACTGTATAATATGGTCGTTACTTTGCAGGATTCCTTCTTGTACCGGCGCATAAACGTCAATAATGCCTGTGTCGACACCAGTGAGATCTACCTTCCGGTGTGGAATCCACCGTTTGTGACCATCCTGCCGATAGATACCACCATTTGCGAGGGAGAAAGCGTGACTTTAAGTGCTCAGTACGACGGTAACGGCACCTATGAATGGATCGCCGGCGTAGTGCTGGATTGCCGGGATTGCCCGGAAATAGAGATCAGCCCGCCGGTAGGTACCCTCAATATTTCCGTAGAGATCGAAGAGATGGATTGTAAGACCAGTGAAAGTACAACCGTTACGGTTATTCCCCGCCCTAATCTGGATCTGTCCATTCAAAGCGATCCGGGGGATACCATTTTTGCCGGCGAACCTTTCATCTTAAGTCCACTGAGCGATAGTATGGATTTCGTGGCCTACAATTGGGAGGTTGGCGGCTCGAATGGCAATGCTCCTACTTATGAAGGCGTTGCTCCCGACCTGGATACAGGCCAGGAATTCGGTGAATTACCGGTCAGTCTGACGCTCTTCACCGAAGAAGGATGCCGGCTGGTCGCCTCTACCGATTTACTCATTCAACAGGGCCTGTTTCGGATACCCAATGTATTTACGCCGAACGGAGACGGCATCAACGATGTGTTCAAACTGTATTACAATACGCCAAACGTTCAGGTGAGCCAGTTTACGGTTTTCAATCGTTGGGGTAAAGCCGTTTACCAAAGCAACAACAATCAGGGATGGGACGGTACGTTCCAGGGTAAGGCCATGCCCAGCGATGTATACCTGTATCAAATTGTATTCCGGCTGGGTACTTTTGGAGAGGAACAAGTACAGCGGGGAGATGTGACGTTGTTGAGATAGAGTCGTAAGTCGGTTAGTCGTAAGTCATCAGTCTATAGTCGATGCTATCGGACTGATGACTTACGACTAACCGACTTACGACTAACCTACTCATCCCAAAGCGTAGCCTGAGAATAAGGTGAGCCCTCCATCGTCCAAAATTCTCCGTGAATATAACGGTGATGACGTTCCAACCCGGCAATACGATACATATCTTCCGGGCTGAGTACAATATTGCGGGCGTCGTAATTTTCCTGCAGGCGCTTCGGATTGGAAGACTTCGGGATCACCGCCGATCCGCGCTGCAAAGCCCAACGGATCAGCACCTGAGCGGGTGAGGCATCGTGTGCTTTTGCGATATCCAGGATCGTTTCATTTTCCAGGATAATGGGTTCATTTTCCCGCTTCAGACGAGCCGGACGATCCATAGAGCCCAGTGGTGAATAAGCCGTAAAATGAAGTCCGTTCTTACGGCAAAAATCAAAAAGTTCCTGTTGCTGGAGGTAAGGGTGAGATTCCACCTGATTCATTTCCGGTTTGATCCGGGTCTGTGGCAATAGCGCTTCCAGTTTTTTAATACTGAAGTTGGAAACGCCGATATGGCGAGCCAGGCCTTCATCGACACAGGCTTCCATTCCCCGCCAGGTCTCAATGATCGGCACCTCTTCAAGGCTCAACATTTCAGAAGCTTTACCTGGAAAGATGACCTCCGGACGGAGAGCGACCGGCCAGTGGATCAGATAGAGATCCAGATAATCCAGTTTCAGATTATTGAGGCTTTCCTTGATGGCCGGTATTACCCGGTCTTTTTGATGGGCATTGTTCCACAGCTTGGTCGTGATCCACAGATCTTTCCGGCTCACTTCACCGGCAGCAATGGCATCATTTATGGCACGGCCCACTTCATCCTCATTTTCGTAGCGCAGCGCGCAATCAATATGGCGATAACCGATGCGGATGGCTTCACGCACAGCCCGGTATACTTCTTCCGGGCCGGAAGCCTTCCAGGTACCCAGACCGAAGGCCGGCATCACATCACTGTTCTTAAAGGAGAGTGGGAAATCAGTAGATTGGTGCATATTAAAGGTGTTCTATTTTACAATTGATGCGTCCTGTAGCAGGCGATCTACCTCAGGGACGGCTAACTCTAGGAACACCATTACCGGGATCTGGGTTGAGACTTGGGGATACTTGACCCGAAGATGGGGATGACGGGGAAGTGGATCAAACCAGTTGTCCGTCTTCCCCGTCGTTTATTCGTTAACGTTAATTGCTTTATTAAACTCACTAAAATTTGCTAACGACTGAGCCCCTACTGCTTTTTTCCGGCCGGCCGCTTATTTCTTGCGTAGGATGATGTCGCCGTGATGCGTGGTGAACATGAACTCCGGCCCACCATTTCCAATGTTGGAGTAGATCCAGCTGCTTATTTCGATCTTTTTAGGATTGTCGCCCGTATTCTCCAGCCGTGTTTCCGGCCGGTTGGCAGTCAGATCAAAGTCCGTGTAGATATCTCCTTTGTCTGATTTCATTTTCATTGTGGCGTTGGTATTACCCGGGAAGGTGATGTCAACGTCTCCGTGGTAGGTACTGAATGCCATAGGCACGCCCGATTTAATGGACGAAAAAGAAACGGTGATGTCCCCGTGATGCGTGTCGGCCACTACGGTACCGCCGACGTTGATCAGTTCCATGCCGCCATGATGGGCATCCACTTCAATTTCTCCGGTAACGTCCGTGACCTTAACTTCTCCATCGTGATGCGTACTCAGATCAAGAGAGAACTGCCGGGGTACTTTAACTTTAAAATCAGTACGTCCTTTATGACTTCCTTTGATATAGACCACATTATTCTCCTCGGCTATCTCGAAGTCCATACTGGAGTTGGGAATGCGCTTCAATCCCTCCTTGCTGCGGTCAGAATCCTCCTCTCCATCCTCATCCGGCTGAGAGATCATAGTGATCAACACTTCTTTTCCGGAGTATCCTTCCACCGTCACTCCGCCCATATGCAGATCAACTTTCAGCGTACCGGTTTCATTAGGTTTGGAAAGTGGCATGTTGAAATCTCTGGAATACGGATTCTGTGCCACTAACTGACAGCTCCACAACACGGCGAGCGCCAGGAAAAAACTTATGCTTATTTTTTGAGTTCTCATCTCTTGCATATTTAAAGTATTCAGTTAAATTTCTTGTAGATAATTTTGGTGTAGATAGCAGGGAACTACGGTATCTATATCTTCTCCCTTAATTCTTCAGCAAATAAATATCTCCGTGGTGCGATTTAAAGTGCTGCACCGGCCCTCCCCGGCCAATCCGTACATTCGTGCCGCTTTTTCCACTGATCATGTATTTGGTTCCTTTGCCTTTTTCTCTGGATTCAGTTGATACCGTCATGGGTTGAACGTTCCAGTCAAACTCAGTAAAAAATTCGCCGTGATAACTATACATGGTAGCATCTGCCGATAGATTCGCCGGATAATGAACGCGGATGTCGCCGTGATGTGTATCGTAGCTGCACTCCCGCGTCGGATTTTTGGTGTAAAAGATCTCGATGTCCTTATGGTGAGAATGTACGTCGGCACTTCCCCCCTGCCCTTCTACCAATACTCCTCCGTGGTGATTACGCGCGATCAAATCGCCCTGCATACCACTGACTTTGAGCGGATGTTCATGTGTAGTCACCGTCAGATCGGTATTTGCCGGGATCTCCAGGGTGATGGTATATTCCGCTTCAATTCGTTCGTCATCGGAATTCCATCCCCAGCCATTCTCATCTTCACTGCTGTACCAGGCAAATCCATCATCGCCAAATTTTAATTTCAGTTTGGGATGCTGGATGAAGAAAACGATATCCCCATCTTTCTCCATCTTATCCATATACATCTGGGCTTTGGCTTCTTCCAATCGCTCCTTCGTTTTAGCTTTCAGGCGTCGATTTACTTTCAGCGTAGCAGTATTGCCGTTCGCGGCTTTTACCGTCACGGCTCCTCGCCGGTTGTACAAATGAAAGCGATCATATTTACTGGCATCAACAGTAAAGGTCGCTTCATCCTTGAATTCCTGGGCCATAGCGGCCCCAAGCGTGCTCAGGCACGCAATGGCTAGTAATAATAGTCGCATGATTATATTATTTAGAAATGTAGGTTTCGGTTATCGGTACCGGGTACTCGGTAGCACAATCGAAATGTATTAGCTTCACTCAATTAGATCCAAACGGCACCGGATAATCAGCACCAAACACCCAGGACCTATAGAAGTGTTTCAATCGTATCTTCCAGCTTCATTTTCACTTCCAATTCCACCTGCTCATCGCGCAGCAGGCGCCGGATCTCTTCGATGGCCCGCTTGTCTTTCAGAGCCGTCATCACTTCTGCCAGTGTTAACTGCACCAGAGGTGCCTGCTGGTAGGGAATAGCCCGGATCAGACTTTCTCTCACCTTTGGATTATCCGTAAAGTGGAGCATAGTCTCGATGGCGCTGAGACGAACATTCACGTTCTCATCCCGGATCAGTGTCTGGAAAAGCGCATCGATGATCTTATCGTCGAGTTGCTCCATTTGTTTGGCTATTTGAGTTGCCTGGAGCCGGTCGGTTACCGAATGGGAGGTTAATTGCGCGTAATAGTCGCGCTTTTTCTGCTCTTGTTCTCCTTCTATTCTGCTGACCAGACTATCCTCCGCTGATGTTGAACGGAAGAAACCTCCCGTGAATACGCCCATGATAAATACCCCGGCGATCAGGGCCCATTTCAGCAGAGCGCTGTTCCAACTCCACCATTTATAAGGCGTCCTGACCTGTTTTGCTGCTTCCTCTGTGCTCATTTCACTGAGCATCTTATAAAAATTGGTATGCATGGACGGACTGGGTTCCGGCAGTTCGAATTCATCCAGTTGCTGCCACTGCTCGAAGGTGGCGATCAGACTTTTGGAACAGCTGGGATATTTACCACAAAGCTCATGTAGTTC
>JAGQXH010000730.1 GCA_020436695.1 Lewinella sp.
TTGAAGACAGCACTATCGAGCAGGCCAAAGACGGCTTTCTGGATGCGCTTACCGCCAATGGGTTTTCGGAAAAGGATCAAACCCTAGAGGTGATCTATCGCAACGCTCAGGGAGATATTCCGACGCTGACCCAGATCGTGCGCTACATGATCTCGCAGGAAGTAGAACTGATGGCTACCAATCCGTCTCTTTCCACCATTACGGCGGTGCAGAATACCAGTGAGATCCCCATTTTTATGATGGTAGCTCCCACTCCAGAACTCATGGAAGTGCAGGGGAAGGACGGCAGCGACCCGCCTAATTTATTCGGGGTGGCCGAAAATCTCAATTATATCGACACTTCCTTTTCGCTGATACCGAAATTGCTTCCGGTGGAGGGACGCAGCCTGAAAGTCGGCCTGCTGTACAATCAGTCCGAACCACAGTCAGTCTCTGCATTCAACCGTCTGCAGGGGCTGGCCGATAAACTGGAGGTGCAACTGGTTGCCCGTCCGGTCAATACCACTGCAGATGTAAAACTGGTGACCGAAGCGCTGCTCAACGAAGATATCGACGCTTTTTTCGCCAATCCGGACAATACCGTTTTCAGTTCTTTCGAAACTATACTTAAATCCTGTAATGAGGTGCAGGTGCCGATCTTCACCAGCGAAGCCGGTCTGGTTAAACGCGGGGCTGTTTCAGCTTACGGAGCTGACCTCTACCAATGGGGCTATCAGGTCGGTGAGCAGGCGGCCGGATTTCTAAAAAACAAAAGCACGGAAGGCTTGGAATGGGAAATGGTAAAACTGCGCAGGAGAGTGTTTAATCCGGAAGTAGCCCAACGCTACGGTATTGAAATTCCTGCCACTTACGATCCGATCGACTGATGATCTTTTATATTTCTGCACTGGTACTCGGTCTTTGTCTTTCCGCCATGGGACTGGGGATTTTCATTACCATGAAGATCTTCCGCATTCCCGATATTACGACCGACGGCACCTATACTCTGGGAGCAGCTGTAACGGCAGTGGCCCTGACGCACGGATGGGGACTGCCGGCGACGCTGCTGATCACTCTTCTCGCCGGTGCCGTAGCCGGGGTGCTGACCGGCCTGGTACATACCCGGTTTCGGATCGATGCGCTGCTGGCAGGCATTCTGGTCATGACCGGCCTGTATTCAATCAACCTGAATGTATTGGGACGATCCAATATTCCGCTCATTGAAGTGAATACGATCTTCGACAGCCTGGGTATCTTCAGCCGGCAGGTCTATAATGAGCTTTGGGTAGGACTATTGTTTCTACTGCTGCTCAGCGGGCTCATCGCCTATTTATTGCGAACGGATTTCGGTATCGCTATGCGGGCTACGGGAAGCAGTCAAAGCATGACCAGGGCACTCGGCATTAATAATGACCGGATGAAGATCACGGGTCTGGCCATTGCTAATGCATTGACTGCTGTAAGCGGATTTCTGGTAGCACAATACCAGAATTTTACCGATATCAATATGGGGATCGGCATTGTACTGGTGGGGCTGGGGTCGGTTTTGATCGGCGATGCACTCATCAACTGGTGGGGCATTCGCAACATTTGGCTGCGACTGCTGACGGTCATGCTGGGATGTATCCTGTTTCAAATGGTACTGGCAGTAGCTTTATCTTTAGGTATTAACCCGAATTTCCTGAAACTGATCACGGCGGTATTTGTGCTGGGGATCGTCGGTATTCCCCGGGTGCTGCAAAGACAAGGTGCATAATGATCGAACTGAAAAATATCAGCAAAACCTTCAATCGGGGTGAGATCAACGAAGTGCAGGCCCTGCAAAATATAGACCTGCATATTGCCGAGGGCACTTTCCTGGTATTGGTCGGTTCTAACGGGTCGGGTAAGACAACGCTACTGAATGTCATTTCCGGTGCGCTGACTCCCAGTCGGGGGCAGATCATCTTTAAAGGAAAAGAAGTAACTAATCTGCCGGAACATAAGCGAAGCGCCTGGGTGGCCCGTGTGTTTCAGGATCCACTGGGCGGTACTGCTCCTGACCTGAGCATACTTGACAACTTCCGCCTGGCAGCGCTGCGTACCCGCTCAAAAGGACTGCGCATCGGGATTAATGAAGGCTTCAAACAAAAAGTTCGGGATACCATCGCAGAGTTGGGCCTCGGCCTTGAAGATCAGTTGCAGCAACCGATGGGCACGCTATCCGGCGGACAACGACAGGCGCTCACCCTGTTGATGAGCGTCATGGATCATACCGACATTTTATTGCTGGATGAACCGACCGCTGCTCTCGACCCCAATGCTGCTGCAGTTGTGCTGCGAACGGCCCAAAAGATCATCCGCAGGTATAGACTCACTACCATTATGATCACCCACAACCTCAGCGAGAGCTTGCAGTACGGCAACCGGCTGATTCAGATGAACCGGGGAAAAATAGTCCGTGACCTGGACCAGGATGCCAAAGATCAACTGAAACCCGAAGAGATGTATCAATGGTTCGGTTGATGAAAGTGCGAAACAGTCTCAAGGGAAATATTAAGCAGCCAGCATATCCACCTTACCACTTTCCAGATTGTAGTATCCCGAAACGATCTCGAGTTGACCTGCTTCCGCTGCATTGCGTATGATGGCTGAACGATTGATGAGTTCAGCAGCAGAAAGCAGCGCATTCTCTTTCACGACCTCATTTACCGAAGAATCCGCCCCCGAAGCCGAAACGGCAGGAGTGATATGCGAAAGCAAATGGTTGAGATTATAGCCGTTGTCACCACCTGATAGTGCAGCAGTTACTGCACCACAATTTTCATGGCCCAGCACTACGATTACCGGAGTGTTCAGATTCGCTACTGCATATTCGATACTCGCAATGGAAGAACTGTTGGCTACATTACCGGCTACCCTTACCACAAACAATTCACCCAGGCCGGTATCGAAAGCCAGTTCGGGTATCACCCGGCTGTCTGCACAACTCAGGATGATGGCATATGGTTCCTGACCGGATGTAAGTGCTTTTCTCCGCGTGCTATTTTGGAGTTTGCCGTCCAGTTTATCCTGAACAAAACGCTTATTTCCTTCCTGTAATCTTTGTAATACTTCCTTAATAGTCATAATAACAACATTTTTAATAGTAATACTACAATTTACTGTACTGCGAATATAACGCGTTTCCGTCAATATGGTTTTAAAAACACTAAAAAGAACGAAATATCCTTATATTTATACTTGGACCACCCAACTCCATCGTTTATGAACACCTCCTTTAAGCTCAATCAAAAGCCCGTAGCAGTCGAAACCAGCAAAGAAGCTACACTCCTTTGGGTACTACGTGATCAACTCCATCTTACCGGTACAAAATATGGTTGTGGGATAGCTCAGTGCGGATCGTGTACCGTACATGTCGATGGCGTTCCAACCCGTGCCTGCATAACGCCGGTATCCAGTCTGGAAGGCAAATCCGTGACAACCATTGAAGGCCTGGGTAAAAAACATTTGCACGCCTTACAGGAAGCCTGGATAAGCGAACAAGTGCCTCAATGCGGATATTGCCAGTCCGGACAGATCATGCAGGCTGCCGCCTTGCTGGATATCAATCCAAACCCAAGTCGGGATGAGATCATCAGCCACATGAATGGTGTACTCTGCCGCTGCGGTACTTACCTCCGTATAATTAATGCCATTGAAAGGGCCGTAAAAACCGTACAGTCATGAACATGCCCACTGAAAAAAATGATAAAAAACATTTTTCCCGTCGTCAATTCCTGACTGCAGCCGGTGGGATCACTTTTGTCGTTGCGGCCGGAGCCATCGGCTTCCGCCAACTAAACCGAACGGAGGCGGACACCACCGATCCATCCGGGCATGACCTTACGGCCTGGGTAAGGCTCAGCCACGATGGTCAGCTTACCTTTTACAATCCGGCAGCCGAAATGGGACAGGGATCCATGACCGCATTGGCAGTGATCTTTGCCGAAGAAATGGATGTGGACTGGGCCGATGTGCACATTGAAATGGCTCCTGTCTTACCCAAGATCTACGGTCTGCAATGGAGTGGTGAACTGGGGGGCCCCATGCTTACGGTAGGTAGTCGTACCATCCGCGGATATTTCAAAGCGCTTCGTCACGCCGGAGCACAGGCGCGATTCGCCCTGCTCCGCCAGGCAGCTCAATATTGGGAAACGGACCCATCGAAGTTGAAGACAGAAGCCGGTAGCGTGATCAACAGCAGTAATGGTCACCATCTGAGTTACGGAGAACTGGCCAGCCAGATCGCTGAAGCCGGAG
>JAGQXH010000731.1 GCA_020436695.1 Lewinella sp.
GGAGCTACGATCAGCACAATAAAGATGCCGACCGGATCTACCGACTGGTGTTTGAGAATTACCTGGGGCAGGGAAAATTTGCGACTACTCCGCTGCCGGTCGGTCCGGCGATAAAGGAAGATCTTCCGGAAGTGGCCGGTATGACCCGGATAGCCCAGGGGCTGAAAACCCTTACCCGCTTTGAGAATAATCGCTTTTTCGAGACGCTGACCTTCGTAGATACTGATCTGGCGGAAGTTTTCACGCTGGATTTTCTACAGAGTGATCCGCAGACCGCATTGAATGAGCCCAATAGCCTCCTCATCAGTGAATCTTATGCAAAAAAATATTTCGGAGATACCGATCCAATAGGGAAAACCCTGGAGATAGGTACCTCCGGCGCGCTTAATTCTACTGTGACCGGTGTATTTGAAGACCTGCCCGAAAATGCGACCGTTCAATTCAATCTCGCTTTGCCTTTCAGCACCTTCGAAAAAGTATACGGCCCGGCCGATCTCTGGCAGCAAATGCCCGGCAACTACACCTATATCCGGCTGGCGGATCAAAGTTCCTTAACTGCCCTGAATGAAAAACTGCCGGCTTTTACCGAATCTCATATGGCCGATCAGATGGAAGACTGGCGGCAGAATTACCAGTTGTCAGTACAACCCCTACTGAATATCCACCTGCATTCTGACTACGGGCGGGAAAGCAGTAATGGCAATGTGAAAACGTTGTACCTGCTGGCCATGATCGCGTTCTTGGTACTGATTATCGCGGTGATCAACTACGTGAATTATTCTACTGCCCGATTCTCGCAGCGCGCCCGCGAGGTAAGCATTCGCAAAGTAGTTGGTGCGGGCCGGAAAAGTCTGGTGATCCAGTTTATCGGTGAGGCGCTGCTTACTACGACGCTTGCCGGCATAGTGGCGGTAATGCTCGCACAGGGAGTTCTTCCTGGATTTAACCTGATAAGTGGCAAGACATTCAGCCCGGCTGATCTTTATCAGCCCTGGTTCTTTGCAGCTGCGTTGGGTACCGTGCTGCTGGTGGGCCTGGCGGCGGGTGCTTTCCCCGCATTTTTCCTTTCGGGCTTCCATCCAATGGATGCCATCAAGGGCAAATTCCGTGAGATGTCTATGGCCGGTTTTTCCAGAAAAGGGCTGGTAGTAGCCCAGTTCACCGCTTCGGTGACCCTCGTGGTGGCCACAATGATCGTGTGGCGGCAAATGGATTTTGTTCGTTCGCAGATCCGGCCGGAGTCTAGTGAGCAGGTAGCCGTATTTCAGGTCAATGGGAAATTATCCGAACAGTTTTCCACGCTACAACAGGAGTTGATGCAGATTGCAGGTGTGGAAGCCGTGGCCGGAGGTAGCAATATAGCAACGTTTACCGGCGACAGCTGGCCGGTTACCCGTCAAGCCAATGGACCAAGGGTACAAACCGAGAATTATGCTATCCAGGGCGATTTTGTTTCTACCATGGGATACGAACTGATTGCCGGACGAAACCTCGATCCCAATCTGCAATCGGATATCGATGGGGCTTATATTCTCAATGAAACGGCGGTCAAATCTCTGGGGTTCGCATCACCTCAGGCCGCGTTGGAAGAGCAGCTGTTGTTTGGTGGGGATGAATTGAAAAAGGGAACGATCGTCGGCGTCATCCGGGATTTTCACTTTGCGTCATTTCACGAGAAGGTGGAACCGGCCCTGTTGCAATTTGCGCCTTACGACTGGATGCGCAGCCAGTTTGTTGCTGTGCGTTTTCAGCCCGAACGAGTGACACAACTCCGGGAAGCGGTCAGCGAGATCGTAAACTCACTGGCCCCCAACTGGCACGCCGAACTCCATTACCTGGATGAGAATTTCATGCAACTCCATGAAAAAGATGTGCAACAGGGACGCATTTTCGGCGCTTTTGCCCTGTTGGCTATCTTCATTTCCTGCCTGGGACTGATCGGACTGGTCACCTTTGCCGCTGAAAGACGGGCTAAAGAGATCGGGATCCGTAAAGTGCTGGGAGCATCGGTAGCGAGCATTTTCAAATTATTATCCAGTGATTTTCTGCGTCTGGTCTTCATCGCCTTCTTAATTGCCGTGCCCATCAGCTGGTATGCCATGAACAACTGGTTGGAAGGTTTTACTTACCGGATTGACATATCGGCCGGAGTCTATATCTGGGCCGGTATTGGGGCCTTGGGGATCGCCCTGTTTGCGATGAGTTGGCAAAGTCTGAAAGCGGCCCTGGCAAATCCGGTGGAATCTCTAAGAAGCGAGTGATTAATGCTGTGATTCTGTAATGTTATGATACTGCGATGCGGTGCAGGGATTGCAAATATTGATATCTAAAATCCGCAATCATGGAATATCAGATCATCTTAACATTGAAGTATCACAGTACTTTAGAAAAGTAACATCAAAAAAATGTTGAAGAACAACCTCAAAATAGCAATTCGTCATCTGAAGCGAAGTAAAACAGCTTCCCTGATCAACATATTTGGTCTGGCGCTCGCTTTAGCGGCGGCTTTTTTCATTTGGGAATACATCCGGCTGGAGAAAAGCTACGATCGTTTTCACGCAAAGGCGGAACGCATCTATCGGCTGCCCATAAAATCCTATCGGCAGGGAGTGTTGGAAACGAATGATGCGATGAATGCAGCGCCGGCCGGACCTGCGATTAAGTCCGAATATCCCGAAGTAGAGGCATTTGTTCGGTTTACGCCGGTCTATCAACGAACCGTTTTCAAAAGCGGGGAAAAGCAGTTTGAAGAAGACAAGATCTTCTATGCTGATTCTACCCTTTTCGATGTATTCGATTTTCCGGTTTTGGAGGGAGATGCCCAAAGTTGTTTGGATCGACCCTATACCATCATCATCACCCGCTCTGTGGCCGAAAGGTATTTTGGACCGAAGGCGTTCTGGTCGGAAAGTCCGATTGGTCAAACTATTCGCATCAACAATGAGCAGGATTATGAAATAACGGCCATCCTGGAAGATGTGCCGGAAAACTCTCATTTCAAATTTAATGCACTGATCTCTTTCGGTACGTTCCTGGCTGTAAACGGTGATCCAAGTAAGCTGTGGCGATGGAATGACTTTTACACCTACATTCTTTTGCGGGAAGGGACGGATGTGCAAAAATTTGCTTCTAAAATAGACGAGTTCAATAAACGCCATTACCAATGGGACGTGGATGGGTTTTACGGTGAAACCGAACTGCAACCGCTCACGGATATCCATCTACACTCGAAATTGGGTTACGAAGCAGAAGCCAACGGTGATGCCAACACCATCTATTTCCTGAGTTTGATCGGCCTTGCTATTGTCATTATCGCCTGGGTCAACTATATCAATCTGACTACTTCGGGCGCAGAACAGCGGGCCGGTGAAGTTGGCGTGAGAAAGATCATCGGGGCGAGCCGGAAATTCTTAATGGGGCAGTTTTTAACGGAAGCTTTACTGGTCAATTCTCTGGCTATTGCTTTAGGGGTAGTATTGGTCCGATTAGGGCACCCGATCATGAGTGCATTAGTCGATAAGCAATTGCCTGGGTTCTTTACCAACCCGGGTAATTTGCTGTTCCTGCCGCTGCTGTTGATCTGTGGAACACTATTGGCCGGCCTCTACCCGGCATGGATGTTATCTTCTTTCTCTCCGGCCAAGACTTTGAAAGGGGAGAAACAAGGTAGCGGAAAAGGGCTGTTACGTCGCGGCCTGGTCGTTTTTCAATATGCTGTTTCCGTCATGCTGATCATCGGTACATTTGTGATCTACCGGCAGCTGGAATTTATGAAAGGTCAGGATCTGGGTTTTGCAATGGACCAGCAACTGATCATTAACACCCCCACTTCTGTAGGGCGCAATGATCTTTTTGCCGAACGGTATCAAAGCTTTAAAAAACAACTTCTGGATATTCCGGAGATAGAATATGTGGGTGGTTCTTCCGCCATCCCTGGTAAGAACTATCTCGATCTGGATCAGCACGATGACATCCGCATGCAGGGAGCTGCGGAAGAAAAGAATGCAAGCTTTTCCGGTTTGTATATGGATGATGGATTTCTGGAAGTATTCGGCCTCAGATTATTGGCCGGGAGGAATTTTTCGGAGGTGCCGAAAGTAGATTACCATTCGGTGATCATCAATGAGAGTGCATTGGCTTTATTGGAGCTGAAAGATCCGGAAGATGCTATCGGTAAAATGGTCAACTATCAGGGAGACCTCCGGAAGATCGTAGGTGTTGTTTCCGACTATCATCACAAATCCTTACAACACAG
>JAGQXH010000732.1 GCA_020436695.1 Lewinella sp.
CAGCCGGCCATCCTTGGTGACTACGGATGCCTTCCAATGGACCTTGTCTTCCGGTTTAATGACGTTGAGATTGATCTCCTCCAGCAGGAACGGAAAAGTGGAAGAACGGAACAGGCGGCGGAAGCGGTAATCACTGTCGCCAGCCTGATAGTCCAGCTCGAGCAATAATTCCAGTATCCGTTCCGGGTCGGCTCCTAAGACAACGGGAATGATGCGTATCTGATAAAAGTCGAAAGGATCCTGCACGATGAGTTCATCTTCTAATACCTCAACGGCTTCCGTACGCAGGCTGGGCCGATTATCCCGGAAATAATAATGTCTCTCCTGTTCCAGGAATACCTGCTCGTTTAATGGGCGACGAACGGCCCAGGTAGCCTCTTTCTGCGTTTCACCAAGGGTAAAGACCTCGGAACCGGCCGTTTGTCCGGCGGCATCTTTAATTCGCAGTTTGATGTCTACTGCTTTCACTTTCCCGGGATCCATCGTGCCTCCGAGTCGCATTTCGATCAAGCGTGCCGGAGCCAGCACCTGAGGTATGATCACCAGATCCCGGGAATTGCTGAATACCGGCCGGCTGAATATCTCGGCTGGCGTATTAATATTGGAACGGTCGGCATCGTAGGTGAGTTTTACCTGATAAATATAGCCGGCAGGTTCTTCCGGCTCGGATATCCAGGAGATAACTTTCTCGGCGAAATCCAGACGGGTAAAGGTGAAAGATACCAGGTGATCAGCAGTCTCCGGAATGGAAAAATGCCCGGCTGCCGGTGATGGTTCCAGCCCGTCTTTTCTGCGCCAGATGAGCACTTCTGCGCTCAGCAGATCATCTCCATCGGCAGCAAAATCGTGCAGCATGGAAATATGCAGCGTATTCTCCCGCCACAGATCACTGAAGGTGACTACCTGCACGTAATTACTCATTTCCAGATCGCTGCCCAGTGCCCAGAGTTGGGCCTGCGGATTGTGGATCATACTGATAGCCGATCTTTCCCGAAAGTCAACTTCGATGACCCGGTCGTGAAAGTTCGTTTCGTGCTTGAATTTATAACCGAGTTGCACGATATTGTTAGCGGAAGGCGCCTGCATCTTATTGCCAAGCTGACTTACCATAGCCGCTACCATATCCGTCGGCATGACGGCCGGTTCAAATAATTTATCGAGGATCTTATCCTTGAACTGATCGATCGTTTCCCGCACCATTTTTTGCATGGCCGGGTCGCTGACCTGACTGATCACTTCCACTTTGATGTCACCATCCTCTTCCAGTTTGGTTTTCAGGAACTCCAGGTCAACCCCAACACCAACGTAGGGAGGATACCCCACATTAGCCGAAAAGATATGTCCGATCTTCTCTTGTACCCGGCTCAGATTGGCACTCATTTTCATATCCAGCGCGGGCCGGAGCACATTCGTCTCCAAATGAAATAGTACACCGGCTACGTAACGCTGATCCCGGTCGCCCTGTAAAGAGGCCGCCACCAGCGCAGTGCCTTTACGGCCGAGCCTTACATTAAAAATGGACTTCAGATCGCCCGTATTCAAGGAAGGAACTTTGCTGCCGATGATCGCTTCCACTAAGGTATCTTGATCCAAATTGCCGTTGTCCTGGGTCGTGGCATCTAAAAGGATCAGATCTGCTTTCCCGCTTTTCCAGGGGGGCAGGCTCAAATACAGGTCACCGGGTTCCCTGCCGAGATGACGGGCAATTTGCTGCAGGGCTTTTCCCTTTCGGTCTTCTTCTACAGAACATTCCACGCTCATGGAAAGGATGGAGCCTGAACTGGCCCTCAAGGCTTCCAGGTTATCCAGTACAGCATCTCCTTCTTTGAAGATCTGTAGGTTAATTTCATAAGCCTTACCGTTCGGAGACTCCGGGATGCGCGAAAGTCGCACCTGATCCGGGAAATAATAAATGACTTCTTTTTTCATATGATCGCCATAACAAAGCAGGCCTTCATATTCGCCCAGTGGCTGAGATAGATCTAACATGTTGGGTTAAATTCTCGGGGTTAAACAATTGAATGGTACATCACCAGACCTCTTCGGGAATCACAACATCCAGAGTAGACTCCACGCCCTGCTTCCAGTCGGATCGATAGGAGTCGCCATTGTAGCTGGTAGCCCGTACCCGGTAAGAGTAGGACAAAGCGGTAAAGTCCGGCATAGGATGGGTAAACCGGACGGTCTCCCCTATGCTTTCCCACTCCAGCTTATCGGAGGTCAGGTCGATCTGATTTTTTTCATCCTTGTACTGGAACTCTATTGTTGCTTTTTTAACTTCTTTATCTTCAAAATCCGGTGCGGCCACCAGGGTCGCACGAATGGTGCGTTCCGGTTTGACATCGTCCTTGACCACCAGCACGGAGCCTCGGTGTTCCAGCCAGTCGCTTCGCAATACCGAAGCATCCATTTTGATGATATTGAAGCGTACTTCCAGTGCCTCCCGCTGGGTTTCCAGGCTACTTACACAATTGAAGGTAGCTATCTCATGATCCTTCGTGAAGCGAAACTTGTCCATGATATAACTCTTGCGCACTTCATCCCAAACCCGGACCTCAGTAATTACTTTCAGCGTCTCGGCCCAATTGACAGCGCTGATCAGATCAACATTCCATTTGTTCTCAAAAGGATTGGGAAGGAAGAAAAAGTCATCCTTCAGGTCGGTATACTTTACTTTGTGTTCCTTGGAACTGGCCAGATAATAAGTCACTTCCAGATCCATTCTCAAGGGCATGTCCCTGGCGGTGAGAAAGGAAAGCACCTTCTTTTCTTTGTCATCCAGACTAAAGAGAAAAGTGCGACCGATGATCGGAATTTTTTCGGCCTTCTCTTCTTCCTCCTCTTCCGGCTGTTTTTCAAAAAAATCAGCTCGCACTTCAATCAGATGGGCGTAATTAAAAATATCCAGATCATCCACACCGATCGTGAAATCGTAGTTTTCAAAATACTCCGCCGCATTGAAATAAATGAAGGAACTGTTGGTATATTGCCAATCGATCTCCAACTGAGTAGGTAATACCTGCTCATCGGAAGATTCTAGGAAAATGACTGCCCGGTATTCGTAGCGGTAGGTATTACCTTTTTGCCGGATATAATTAAAACTACTTTTAAGTTGATCGGCATTGTCAAAGACCAGGGTCATCTCTTTCACTACCTTATCCAGCTCAATGTCGTACACCCGGCAATCCATTTTTACCGACTTGATATTCGAGGTATTAAAGGTATCTGCCGCCATAACCACATCCACTACATCCGAACGAAAATCAAGATCATCCACTTTGATCCAGTGCAGCCGGCCGGCCATACCGCCGGCCTGGCGGATCATCGTGGACAATAAAGCCTGTGGGTAAAAGGGATATTTTTTCACGCCTTTTTCCTGTAGATCAATAGTTGTCGTGCTCCACTGCTGCTCTTTTACCCGGATCAGTTGATGATGCAAGCCGGGGATCACCGAAGAAGCCACGCGGGTCAGACCGCTGATCAGGCGATCCTCCCATTTTTTAGCTGCGCTCAGGGGAGGCACCGCCGGTTTGAAGAGTCGTTCGATCACCTGTGTTTTCAGCTCGTTGAACAGACTTTTGGTGGCAAAACTACGGACGTCCGGATCCAGTTCTTCGATCTCCACTTCAATGGCGCTCGTCTCTCTCAGGGAATCGATAGAATTGCTGATCTGATCGGTCCGGAAGACATAGTTGGTCGTTTCATGCTTTTCAAAATGTTGGTACACGCGCTCCCAGTGCACCCGCATGCGGGCTCTGAAGGTGGGGCTGATCCCCAACAATCGCAGATCGTACAGTAAGGTGCCGGCCACTACGTCTTCATTCATGGCTGCGATCAGCCGCTTCCCATTCTCGCCATCCGTATTGACCACCAGGGCAGCCCGGTTATCGCCGAAAATGGACGGGCATACACCGGTAGTGATGTACCAATCTTCAGGATCGGGATCTTCCCCGGCATTAGCTAGCATGAGGTATACTTTTCCTTCAGCAATTGGAGCCGGTACCAAACGACGAACTTCGCGCTGCCATTCTTTGGCGATCATTTCCCGGGCTTTTTCCAGAGACCCCGGTGCCGGCTTCAGCCCAACTTCCAGTGAAAGACCGGCATCGACCACACTTTCCGTAGCGCCCACCGCTCCGGACTCCGGCAGAATGGCGTAGCCGGTCAGGGACGGTTCCTCACCGTTTTTCAGAATGGAGGGTTGGACCACCACATAATAACATGTGCCGGAATCTTTATCATCTCT
>JAGQXH010000733.1 GCA_020436695.1 Lewinella sp.
AAGTGTGCGGGCGGCATTGGCGAATCCGGTAGAATCACTCAAAAGTGAGTGATTGATGTTGTGATCCTGTAATGTTATGATGCGGTGCAAAGATTGCAAATGTTGATATTTCAAATCCGCAATCATGGGACATCGAATCATTATAACATCACAGGATCACAGGATCACAGGATCACAGCATCACAGTATCACAACATCAATAAAATGCTAAGGAATAACCTCAAACTCATCTTACGTCAATTCTGGAAGAACCGCACTTTCAGCCTGATTAATGTATTGGGCCTGACGCTGGGTACGGCCTGCTGTCTGTATATTCTGTTTTACGCCATGGAGCAATATCAGTACGATCTGCATCAGCAAGATCTGGATGAATTGTACCGGGTAGTGACCGATATCCCAAGGGAGCAGGGGGCCTGGCATACGGCTACGATCTCTCCTCCGATCGTGCCCGCGCTGGCCGAGGATTTCCCGGAAGTGGAAACCTGGACCCGGCTGGTGGGTACACCGGATGTAAGTCAGCAGATATTGAAGTGGAAGAACACCACTTTTTATGAAACCAAAGGATACTATGTCGATTCCTCTTTTTTTGAGGTCTTTACCTACAATTGGGTGGAGGGCCGTCCGGATCAGGCACTTGCCGAGCCCTATACGGTGGTGCTTACGCTGCCGGTTGCCGAACGACTTTTTGGGCGACAGTCGGCTGTAGGAGAAGCCATCTCCATTGGTGATAATGAGTTCAGGGTTACCGGTGTGGTTGATCCGGCGGGGATGCCCTCTCATATCCGGGGACATTATTACATGTCGCTCAAAAGTGGCGGCGTGGGAGATTATGTGAGCACCAATAATAACTGGGCCGGAAACAACTTCATTCACGCTTATGTGAAACTCAAACCCAATGTGGACGCAGCAGCAGTGGAAGCAAGGTTCCCTGATTTCCTGGCCCGACACGGGGCCGATCAGCTCAGTAGTATGGGCATGGAAAAATCGATCTACCTGGAGCCCGTACGCGATATCCATATCTTTTCGGACCGGGAAAATCAGGTGGATACTACTGTCAGTTCCAGTTTACTGTACATCCTGCTGACCATTGCCGGCTTTATTCAGTTTCTGGCCTGTATCAATTTCATGAACCTTACTACGGCCCGGTCTACCTTACGTGCCAAGGAGGTGGGCATTCGCAAAACAGTGGGAGCTAACCGGGCGGCATTGACCATTCAGTTCCTGACCGAAGCCGTTATGCTGGCAGTGATCGCCTTCCTATTAGCGATCCCACTGATCAAAATGATCCTGCCGTGGCTGAATCAGATGACCGGTAGTGAAGTAACCGCCAGCCTGACCCAATATCCCCTGATCTGGGGCATCATTGGGGCATTGGTACTGCTAACCGGAATTGTAGCCGGGAGCTATCCCGCTTTTTATCTCTCGGGTTTCCAGGCCGTAAATGCCTTTAAAGCCAATAGCGGAACGCAGAAATTCTCGGTAGCGAGAGTGCGTAAAGGACTCGTTGTTCTACAATTTGCGGTTTCCGTAGGCCTGGTGATCGGTGCGGTCCTGATCCACCAGCAACTAAATTATATTCAGAACCGGGATCTGGGCTTTCAGAAAGAACAACAGATCCTGCTGCCGTTGCGCACCGAATCGGCCCGGGAAGGCCTGGCCGGTTTAAAACAGCAACTCCGGCAACTGCCCGGCGTGCGGGCGGTGAGCGGTATGCTGGCCGCCCCCGGGCAATTCGTGACGCGCGATTTTTCTATCTACACCGAGGGCAAGAATATGGATAGCTCGATGGGTACCAAGATCGTCTATACGGACGAAGATTACATGGATGCCCTCAGTATTCCCTTGCTGGCGGGAAGGGAACTGATGCCCAGCGATACCAATCACCAGATCATTCTTAATCGGACAGCTATAGAAACCCTGGGCCTGGATATATCCGAAGCGCCCGGCACCGAAGTCTATTCCGACTTCGATGACGGAACGGCTACTTACCGCATTGTTGGGGTTATGGAAGATTTCAACTTTCAGTCACTGCGCAGTGATGTGCAGCCGCTCATGTTGCGCTACTGGCCACCCAATGAGAATTTTAACGCCATTGTAAGTACTTCTACTAAGGATTACGGTGGGCTGCTGGCCATGATCGAGCAAAAATGGAATAGTATTAATCCGAATACGCCCTTCGAGTACACTTTCCTGGATGAAAATCTTCAGAAGCAGTATCAGGCAGAGGCCAATCTGGCCAATATCATCAGCCTCTTTACCTTCCTGGCGATCTTTATCTCCTGCATGGGGCTGTTCGGACTGGCCACTTTTACCATAGAACGGAAAGTGAAGGAGATCGGTATTCGAAAGGTATTGGGAGCCACAACGGTAGGGCTGGTAGGCCGCTTATCTACAGAGTTTATGGTGCTGGTGGGCAGTGCACTCATCGTAGCTGTTCCCCTGGCCTGGTATTTCATGAACCAATGGCTGGACGAATTTGCCTATCACGTACCGATACGGTGGTGGGTGTTCGTACTGGTGGGCGGATTGGCGGTAGGCCTGGCTTTCCTCACGGTAAGTGTACAGGCAGTGCGGGCGGCGCTGGCGAATCCGGTGGAAGCGATCAAAAGTGAGTGATATCATGATGCTGTAATGTTAAGATACTGCGATGTTATGATGCAATAAAGATTCTTGCTAATTATTAGATGTCTGAGTCGCATCAGAAAGTTATATGGAATTTTACATGAGAAATTGCTGGATCAATTTTGGCGTGACAATCAAAAAATAAAGAAAATCAGTGCTTTACATGGGGGGGTGACCGTTTGGGAGTACTCTTAATAAATGTAAGTTGTCAGTTTCCCAGTGATCAGTTATCGGTTGTATGGCAGATGTTATAAATGCGGCTAAAGAGCCCTGAAATAAAGATAGGAGTTTCGCTTTGCTCAAAGAGAGCAGGTTCTTTGAAAATAGCCAACATCAATACAACTGACCACTGTCTACTGATCACTGACAACTAAAGAGTTACACCCAACTGTTAACGAAATCCTTGAAAAATGATCAGGAACTATCTAAAAATGGCCTGGCGAAGCCTTTTGAAAAATAAGGGCTTTAGTTTCATCAACATCTTCGGTCTGGCGATCGGGGTTGCCTGTTGTCTGCTTATCCTCCTCTATGTGGCGCATGAACTGAGTTATGAGAAATGGAACCCCAATGCAGACCGGATCGTACGCCCGGTGATGGAAGTATTATTTGGCGGCAATCACGATAATATGGCCGAATCCGGCTCTATTATTGCACCCGATGCCGCTAAAGAACTGCCGGAGATACAGAACTGGTGCCGGCTGCGCAACTACGGCAGCTATCTGGTTAAGCGGGAAGGAGAAGGCCAGCAAAATTTTCGGGAAATGAACGTGCTGACTGCCGACAGCACTTTTTTTCAGCTATTCCCGGTATCCTTGCTGGAAGGTGATCCGGTACGTTGTCTGACGATGCCTAATTCGATGGCTATCTCCCGTACCCTGGCGGAGAAATACTTTGTTACCCCGCAAATGGCTTTGGGCCAGACCCTGGTACTGAACAACGATGCCCGCCGGCAGATCACTGCTGTATATGAGGACATTCCCTCTAATACGCATTTCCGCGCCGACCTGCTGTTGTCGATGGTTGACAATGAGGAGATTAAACGTGAGTCACCCTTCTGGGGCTCTTCCAATAATTTCCATACCTATCTCCTGTTGCGCCCCGGTACGGACCTGGATGCTTTCGAGCGCAAGTTCGACAAACTGGCCCGGCAAAAGGTAGGTATTCTGATCCAGCAGATGTTGGGGACATCGCAGGAAGAATTCGAAACTTCCGGCCAGTTTGCCCGCATGTATTTACAACGGATGACGGATATTCATCTGTACTCTGATCTGAACGGAGAACTGGCCGTCAACGGAAGCATCAAATACGTATGGATCTTTAGTGCCATTGCCCTGTTCATCCTGCTGATCGCCTGCATCAATTTTATGAATCTCTCCACCGCCCGTTCGGCTGATCGGGCCAAAGAGATCGGTGTGCGCAAAGTGATGGGCAGCCGACGTTCCGGTTTGGTCACCCAGTTTTTGAGTGAAAGCACTTTGCTGGCCGCTATCGCTATTGTACTGGCGGTGTTGATTGCCTGGCTGGCATTACCGGCTTATCAGAAATTGGCCGGGGAGCAGTTGTCTATACCCTGGACTTCGCCCTTATTCTGGACGGCTATTGTGGGGGCGATAGTTGTT
>JAGQXH010000734.1 GCA_020436695.1 Lewinella sp.
CACCATTCCAAATACCCCATGTTATTAGAGCAAATCTTCCATTAGTAAAAGATAATGTCTATTTTGACTGCTCTTCTAACATAAGACTAGTATGAAACTCACTATCCAAATCTTTCTATGCGGCTTGCTGCTGGCGAGCCCATTCTCTATTCCTCTGTCCGGGCAGGCCGGGAGCAGTTCTGCACCCGACCTTTCGGCAGTTTATCAAAACATGAAATGGCGGAACATCGGTCCGGACCGGGGAGGTCGTTCCCTGGCCATTACCGGCAGCCCGGGCCGGCCGGATGAATATTATTTCGGAGCCACCGGCGGCGGTCTTTGGAAGACTACCGACGGAGGTAACGAATGGTTCCCGGTCACCGACGGTCAATTGACCAGTTCTTCCGTAGGTGCGGTAGCCGTAGCTGAAACCAACCCGGATATCGTATACATCGGTATGGGAGAAGTGCAATTGCGGGGCAGTATTACGCAGGGCGACGGGGTTTACAAAACTACCGATGGCGGTAAGACCTGGCGACACCTTGGATTGGCCGAGACCCAGGCCATAGCTCGCATCCGTGTACACCCCACTAATCCGGATATCGTGTACGTGGCCGCATTGGGCCATCCTTACGGCGACAATGAAGAACGGGGCGTATTCCGGTCAACAGATGGTGGAAATACCTGGAAAAAGGTACTCTACGTCAGCAATAAAGCCGGTGCCGTGGATCTGATCATTGACCGTACCAACCCAAAAGTGATCTACGCCACTACCTGGCAGGTCTACCGTAAAGCCTGGAAAATGTGGGGCGGCGGTCCGGATTGTAAACTATTCAAATCCGTTGATGGCGGAGATAACTGGATCGACCTAACGGCCAATCCCGGAATGCCGAAGCCCCCACTGGGCAAGATCGGGATCACCGTTTCCCCCGCTGATCCCAATCGGTTGTGGGCCATCGTGGAGGCCAACGAAGGCGGCGTCTTCCGTTCGGATGATGGCGGCTGGACCTGGAAGCGCACCAATGATGAGCGCAAACTGCGCCAACGGGCTTTTTACTATTCCCGCATCTATGCCGATCCCTGGGATAAGGAAACCGTCTACGGCCTCAATACCAGCATGTACAAGTCAACCGATGGCGGCGTCACCTTCGACGAAGTGATCCGAACGCCACACGGCGACAATCACGACCTCTGGATCGATCCGAACAATCCGATGCGCATGGCTAATGCCAATGATGGTGGCGGGAACGTAAGCAGCAATGGTGGAAAAAGCTGGACCGAGCAGGATTACTGCACCACACAGCTCTACCACGTGATGGCCACCAGTGATGTACCTTACCACGTAGCCGGTGCCCAGCAAGATAACAGTACCCTGGCTATACCGAGTGAGGGCTGGGATTTCATGCAGGCCCGCGGCCCGAACCACGGCTGGTACTACGGTGTAGGCGGCGGGGAAAGCGGTTGGATCACTCAGCATCCCACTAATCCGGATATATTTTATGCCGGCAGTCAGGGAGCTCTACTTACGCGCTATGACCGCAGCAACGGACAGATCCGGGACATCCAGGTCTATCCACGCTTTTTCTCCGGTGAACCCGCCAATGCCTTGCCCGAACGATGGCAATGGACCTTCCCGATCATGTTTGCGCCCAAGGATACGAACGTTATGTACACGTGTTCACAACACGTTTGGAAGACCACCGACGACGGGCAGAGCTGGGAACGGATCAGCCCGGACCTAACCTACGCCGATCCGGAGACTTTAGGTGAGACCGGCGGCGTGATCACTAATGACATGAACGGCCCGGAGATCTACGCTACTGTCTTTGCCCTTGCCCCCTCCTATCATGATATCAATACGATCTGGGCGGGTTCAGACGACGGCAAGGTGCATATCACCCGCAACGGTGGAAAGACCTGGCAGGACATTACACCGGCTGATCTGCCCAAATTTTCAAGGGTGAGCATTATTGATGAATCCCGGCACCATCCGGGTACTTTGTACCTGGCGGCCAACCGCTATCAGGTCGACGACCGGGAACCTTATGTGTTCCGCACCCGTGACTACGGGAAGACCTGGACCAAGATCATTACCGGCGTTCAAGCGGGGCATTTTGCCCGTGCCGTTCGGGAAGATCCTCAGCGGCCGGGATTGCTATTCCTGGGCACTGAACACGGCGCCTATATCTCTTTTGATGCCGGCGACCACTGGCAGCCGATCCAGCTGAATCTGCCGGATACCCCGATCCGGGATCTGGTGATCAAAGACAATGATGTCGTATTGGGTACGCATGGCCGTGGTTTCTGGATACTGGACGACATCAATCCCATCAGAGAAGTCCGACCAGAAACTTTTAGCGGTAAGGGCGTTTTGTTTCAACCGGCCGATCCCATCCGTGGGGTTTATGATCTCACGGTGCAATATTACCTGAATGAACCGGCCGACTCCGTTCGGATCGAAATACTCGACGCAAAAGGCGAAGTAGTTAATACCTATGTGGGCAAAAAATCTACGGACAAACCGGATCGAAACGCTTCAGCCCGGCAAAGAGGAGGTGCACCCAAACCCAATACGGCCGCCGGGCTAAATACCTTCACCTGGGATCTGCGCTATCCCGGTGCCACTACTTTCGACGGAATGATCATCTGGAGCGGTCGACCTGAGAGAGGCCCTAATGCACCTCTTGGTAATTATCAGGTACGGTTGAAAGCTGGCGAACTGGAGGCTACCAGATCTTTTGCGATCAGGATCGATCCAAATCTCAAAGGTGTTACAGCAGATGATCTGCAAGAACAGTTCGACCTGGCGATGAAGATCCGGAATAAGACCAGTATAGCTAATGAGGCGGTGATCAAGATCCGTAAGCTGCGTAAAAACATAGACGGTGGGCTCAAAAAAGCAGCTGATGAAGCATTGACAACATCCGCCAAACCGATGCTCGAGAAAATATCGACTGTAGAACAGGAACTATATCAGGTGAAAAACCAGAGTAACCAGGACCCGCTCAATTTCCCCATCAAGCTCAACAATCGCCTGGCCTCCCTGCGCCGGAGTGTGGAGAATGGAGATGCGCGTCCCACGGACGCAGCTTATCAGGTATTTGAGGAGTTCTCCAAAGAACTCGACATTCAGTTGAAGGCGCTGGATCAGGTTTTAAAAACCGAATTGCCCAAGATCAATGCTGCGCTGAAAGCAAGAGGGCTGGAGGCACTTGATGAGTAGGATATAGACAAGGACATTCTGAGATCGGAGAGAAAAGGTGAATGAAACTTAAGAAGAAGCCCTTTTCTCTCCTTCTTCCTTACTATTATTCGAGCGGTTCAATGTCAAAAAGTCCAAGAATGCTAAAATCTTTAACGTATAAAAAACCTCCAAATAAAATGGTAATGACGACTAGTATGATTACTGAATAAATATTAACACCCAAGAACACTATTGTAATAGAATAGCATGTTATCACTGTTATTGAACTTCTGACAATTACTTTAAATGCAGTTTTTCGACTTTTATTTAATTCCAGTTTAATATTTTGCAGTAGCAGGATTAGCTCCTCCTCAGAGTAAAAAATCTGATCCAATTCTTCCATCTTATTCAGAAAAAATAGCAATCCATTTATAAATCTAGATTTTTCCTCTTTTTTTATTCCTAACATTAATGCATCCCTCCTTTTTATATCCGCAAATTGGCTTGACAAAAGAATCAGATCATTGCATAATACCTTATTAAAAGGATGATTTTCTAAGAAAACCATTAGGACTTCCAGGGCTTCTTCACAATAATTTTTAGCTATTAGCGCCTTCACCTTTTTTATGATCAAATTTGAGGTATTCATCTTTCGTCAATATGAGAAATTTGAAAGTGATACTTAATACTAGATAAGTCTATGCTTATTGACTGAGCTACTCTTTTTTGAAAAAACGCAAGTGTCAATTTTTCATATTTACCTTGATCTAATTTCATCATGTTAAAGTTCTTCTCATAAAACCTTTTAATGAGATTACCTTTTTCCTGTAAATGGACAGGCAAGTAGGGTTGTAAATATTCAATAATTACCATATTCAGTAATGCTCTCTCGGTGCTAATATAGTCATGATCAGTCGTCAGATAAGCCACCAAGGAGGTAAAATCACTTATCGGGTTTTGCAAAATTCCACTAATTTTATGTTCTATTAATAGGTCCTCATTTAGATAAGATAAGAATATCGAATCATAAATTAATCCTTTTACAGCTTGAGTTACAAAAAATAGGTACATTA
>JAGQXH010000735.1 GCA_020436695.1 Lewinella sp.
GATACGCCCATCGAGTGGATTCACCGGGATACCCGTTATGTGGAAAAGCTGGCCACTCCCGACGTGAGCGTGGCCGACCTGATCGGCGATGTAGACCCCATCAAGGCGGCTAGCCTGAAATTGCCTTACTCGGACGAGCGCGTGATCCACTTCGGCCTGGTGCCCCGGGCGCACCGCAGCATATTCGTCATCAACGAATTGCCCGACCTGCAGCCGCGCATTCAGGTTTCGCTGTTCAACATCCTGCAGGAAGGCGACATCCAGATCCGGGGCTTCAAGCTGCGCCTGCCGCTCGACATACAGTTCGTCTTCACGGCCAACCCGGAAGATTACACCAACCGGGGCAGCATTATCACTCCGCTGAAGGACCGGATCGAAAGCCAGATCCTGACCCATTATCCGAAAACCATCGAGATCGCCCAGCAGATCACCGAGCAGGAAGCTAAACTGACGAAAGAGCAGACCCAGCGCATCGACCTGCCGGATATGCTGTCGGTTCTACTGGAAATGATCGCTTTCGAAGCCCGTCAGAGCGAGTACATCGATGAGAAGAGCGGGGTATCGGCCCGTCTGAGTATTTCGGCCCGCGAAAATCTGATGAGTACGGCCGAGCGGCGGATGCTGATCAATAAAGAAAAGAAAACCCGTATCCGCATCACGGATTTCTGGGGGATCATTCCGGCCATCACGGGTAAAGTGGAACTGGTATATGAGGGAGAGCAGGAAGGCCCGCATAATGTAGCCCTTCACCTGCTCAGTCAGGCGGTGAAAAAGACTTTCCTGAATCACTTTCCCGATCCGGACAAACTCAGCAAGGGACGTGATCGCGACCCATACGGGACCATCCGTGCCTGGTTTTCGGGTGGTAACTACGTTGATCTGCTGAACGATGCCAGTGATAAGAATTTTCATAAGGCGCTGGATAACGTGGCCGGACTGCGCAAACTGGTGGAATCCACGCTTAATGTGAAAAGTAATGAGGTATATACCTATATGGAACTGGCCCTGCATGGTCTGGCGGAGTTCGACGTTATCAATAAGGATATGCTCGAATCCAAGTTATCCTTCCGGGATCTCCTGGCGGATATGCTGAATGATGATCTTTTTGATGATGAATGATCAATCGGGTACTCGGTTCTAGGTTGTCTAACACCCAGTACCGAGTATCTAATACCGAAAGATATGCTTCTAAGAATCAACTCCGAAAACCCGGAAGGCCGCAAGATCCGCCAGGTAGTAGAAAGTTTGGAAAGCGGAGGTGTGATCATTTACCCCACCGATACGGTATATGGTCTGGGTTGTGATATATACGACCAAAAAGCGGTGGAAAAGATCTGTCGATTGCGTGACCTCGATCCCAAGAAAGCGATGTTGTCGATCGTGTGTAAGGATATTAGCCAGGTTTCCGAATTTGCTTCCCAAATAGAAAATACTACCTTTAAACTAATGCGGAGACTTCTGCCGGGGCCATACACCATTGTATTGAAAGCCGGCAGTAGCGTTCCAAAACTGTTCAAGAACCGCAAACGTACCATCGGCATCCGTATTCCGGACAACCGCATTGTGCTGGACATTGTAGAAACGCTTGGGCATCCGATCCTCACCACTTCTCTCAAATCGGATGATGAGATCCTGGAATATTTTACGGACCCCATCGATATTTATGAAGACTTCAAAAAACTGGTTGACGTCGTTATCGACGGTGGAGTAGGAGGGAATGTACCTTCCACCGTGATCGATTGCACGGAGGACATACCTGCTCTGCTGCGTGCCGGTGCTGGGGAGTGGGAAGGTTAATCCTACATATTTTATATGGAGTATCTTTCCGTTGTATCGCTCCTTTATCGATGGCAGTGCGAGTGGTGACTATTGGCCATGTTTCATTGCTTCATTGTTTCATTGACATACCAGCCATACAACCATCCATCCGTACCATAAAGGCTTTCACTATATGTGACTGAGAACTAACAATGGAACCATGAAACAATGGAGCCTCTCAACCACAATCTAAAGCTTCGCTGTCGATCTGTTAGCTATCAAGATGAGTCAAACCTCACATTTAATTAAAACCCTGATCATCAGCCAGTCCTCGTCTGTTTATCTAGTGAATCACTACTTTCATCACTATTTTTGTGGCAATTGTGTATTATCTGTGTGATTTGCCAACCGTAAATGCGGATATAAACTCATTATATTCACATCTTGTGGTTACTGATGTCTAAAATCAACTAACACCCTATTGCCATGGAATTACAGATTACTAGCCTAAACAAAACCTACTCGAACGGCGTTCAGGCGCTCAAAGATGTCACCCTCACGATCCCACAAGGGATGTTCGGACTGCTGGGACCAAACGGCGCCGGAAAATCCAGTCTGATGCGCACCATCGCTACCTTACAGGACGCCGATAGCGGAACGGTTCAACTGGGCGACATTGACGTGCTACAGGAAAAAGATGCCGTAAGACGTATGCTTGGTTATCTGCCGCAGGAATTCGGGGTCTACCCCAAAGTATCTGCCGAAACCATGCTGGAACATGTGGCCGGACTAAAAGGCATCAATAATCGCCGGGAGCGAAAAGAAGTAGTAGCTGCTTTACTCGAAAGGGTCAACCTCTTCGACGTACGCAAAAAGAACCTCGGCACTTTTTCCGGGGGTATGAAACAGCGCTTCGGTATCGCGCAGGCCCTGCTGGGAAATCCCCGGCTGATCATTGTAGATGAACCTACCGCCGGTCTGGACCCAACAGAGCGCAACCGCTTCCACAATCTGCTCAGCGAGATCGGCGAAAATACCATCGTCATCCTTTCCACTCACATTGTTGAGGACGTCACCAACCTTTGCCAGGATATGGCCATCATTTGCCTGGGCGAGGTCATCGCGCAGGGGCACCCGGCTGAACTGGTGGATCAGGTCAACGGTAAGATCTGGCAGAAGTCCATCGAAAAGGCAGAATTGGAACAACATACCGCTCAATATCGTGTGATCTCTACGAGATTGCAGGGCGGACGGACACTCATTCACGTTTACAGCGAAGATCATCCGGGGGATGGTTTCACTGCCGTCCCTGCCGATCTGGAAGATGTGTATTTTACCCGCATCGGAGAACGGATGGAGGTGACTGCTATTTGATGTTGCGATACTGTGATGTTGTAATGTTGTGATGAGTACTATTACAAGACAACATTCCAATGTCCTTTCGTCCAAACATCCAAAAGTCCCAATGTCCAAACGTCCCAATGTCCCAAAGTCCAAACATCCCAATATCCAAAAGTCCAAACGTCCCAATGTCCAAAGTCCCAATGTCCCAATGTCCCAAAGTCCCAATGTCCCAAAGCCCAAACTTCCATTAATCTAAAACTCCCGTCCGCCATGTTTCTAGAGATCCTCAGTTTTGAGTTGAAATATCGCATTAAACGTCCGGCTACCTGGGCATACTTCCTGCTGTTATTCCTGTTCGGGTGGCTCATTGCTGCCAATGGAGGTAATGGGTCCGGCTCCGAAAAAGCCTTTGCCAATTCGGCCTATGAGGTCACCAGTTTTATGATGATCATCAGCATTTTTGCGACCATGATCGCTTCGGCTGTGATGGGAGTGCCCGTCTATCGGGATATCGAGCATGGCGTCAAAGATTATTTTTTCAGTTATCCGGTCCGGGAAAAGTCCTATCTGTTGGGGCGTTACGTGGGGTCGTTCCTCACGCTGATGCTGATCAGTACCGGTCTCATTTTCGGAATGATCGTGGGCTACAAAATGGGACCGGTGCTGGGTTGGGAAGAGGCTGAGCGTTTCGGCCCACTCCGGCTACAGGATTACTGGCATGGTGCCATCACCTTTCTTTGGCCCAATCTTTTGTTTACGGGAACCATCTTCTTCTGTCTGGTGGCGCTTACCCGGAAGATCTTTATTGCCTATGTCGGCAGCGTGGTGTTTTTCATTGCCTATCTGGTATCACTCACCCTGGCATCTGACCTGGAATCCAAAGATCTGGTGGCGCTGCTCGATCCATTCGGCTTTTCCGCCTGGAACGAATTGACCAAATACTGG
This sequence comes from Lewinella sp., assembly GCA_020436695.1. Taxonomy (GTDB): domain Bacteria; phylum Bacteroidota; class Bacteroidia; order Chitinophagales; family Saprospiraceae; genus Flavilitoribacter. Next base: position 4,048 of record JAGQXH010000735.1, read on the forward strand.
ACCCCGGTTGAGCAAAATACACTACATCAGTCACTGACCGGCAATCTGCTCCTCAACCGCTTGTTGTGGCCTGGAGTAGCTATGTTGTTATTGCTTTTTACGCTATTCCGTTTTGATTTTGCCCGTTTTCTGGGTGGGGCAAGAGCGAAAGTCAAAAAATTACGCGAGTCGGCGGAAACGG
>JAGQXH010000736.1 GCA_020436695.1 Lewinella sp.
ATCTGTTAGCTTAGTTAATAAAGTACTAGATCAAAAAGTAAAAGCTACTCCCTTTTTCCACGCCGGATTCCACCCAGATATTACCATCGTAATTATCCAGGATAGCCTTACAGATGGACAGTCCCATTCCCGCTGAGGGGACAATACTTTTGTTACTCAAAGTCTGGAAAGGCTGGAAGATCTTCTGAAAATATTTTGGGTCTATGCCCTCACCGTTATCTGTCACCTTAAACAGGGTTCGTTCTTTTTGAGAAAAGACTTCCACATGCACCCTGGGTTCCGGCCCTTTATTGTGCGTGATCCCATTCTGGATCAGTTTTTCCAGTATCAGTTCCAGCATCGGGCGGGAAAAAGTTATCTTCTGCCGGTCGGCCGGCAATTGAAAGGTCAGGGCAGCCCGATGCTCCTGAAGATAGGGAGCCAGTTTTTCTTCCAGTACAGTAAAAGTCTCCTTTAGATCCACTTGTGCTCTGCGCACTTTACCCATATTCACATCCAGAAAAACACCCAATGATTCCACAATTTGATAGAGCGTAACGGCTGCTTTGCGGATGAACCCGAGGAACTCCTTTTGTTCATCCCGGTCTCCGTCACTTTCCAGTTTTTTTTCCAACAGGTTAGAAAAACTGCTCACCGTACGAATAGGTTCTTTCAGATCGTGCGAAGTGATGTAGGCGAAGTTGGCTAACGTAGCATTTCGTTCCTCCAGGAGCGTATTCAGTTTCCTGAGCTGCCGGTTGTTACGGGATTGCAGGAAGAAAAAGAACAAGAGCACGACGAAGACAACGATCATTGCCAGTTGGATCACTTTGTTCCTTTGTTGTTCCAGCCGCGTATTAAAGATCAGTTCTTCCTTTTCTTTCTCGGTCGCGATCTGGTGACTGAGCAACCTCGAAATCGTTTCATAAAGGGGCTTCTTTTCTTCCTTTGATGTGGCCGCACTATCCATCAATGCGTATGCCTTCTGAAAATCGCCCATTTTTGCGTAAGCCCGCCCCAAAAATGCTCCGATCATTTCCGGGCGGTTGGCAGTTGGATACTGTAGAGCCTGTTCGGCCAATTCAATAGCCCCGGTGTAGTTTCCTTTTTCAAAGTAGGCACGAGCCAGTGCGAACTGACATTGCGCCATTTCTCTTTTTTCCTGCTGATGTTCACTTATTTCCAGGCCTTTTTCAAGATAATAAAAAGCGGAATCCAGTTGATTACCCTTCGTATAAAGGTCGCCCAATACCATATAGACATAACCGCCCGACTCACTCACCTGACGCTCTTCCATGAGCCGGATAGCCGCAAAGCAAGCCGCCTTTGACTGTTCGATGCTATCCATTTGCCGATAGAGGTGAATAATGCCGAAATAAGCGAAAAGCTCACCGCGATAATAATCTCTTTGCCGGGCTATCTCCAGATTCTCCTTACTGATGGCGAGTCCTTCCTGGTAGGCCTGAATATTTTCATAAATAAGGGAAATATTGTGGTTGATCCCATAATACAGGCGATGATCCAGAGGGATGATCGCTTTAGCCTGGAGTAAGTGCTCCAAAGCCGGCAGATACTCATTCTTATTGACCTCCAGGCTGGCGCATTGCATATAATACCGCCCCATCAGTATGGAGGTAGTATCGGAACCGATCAGTGACCTGGCCTTTTCTGCATATTCCAGGCCCTTATCGAGGAGCCCTCGCCGATTCAACACACTAGCTTTGTCCAGATAGATCTCGATGCGGTCTTCTTCGGGGATCGGCTTCAACAATAACTCCTGCCATATCTGGTCCGCTTCCTCGTATTTTGACTTACGGTTGAGGATTATCGCCTGCTTCATCCTGGCCTTCACATAGAGCTTTTCGGAATGAAGATCAGTAGCAGCTTCCAGGACTTCCCCGATCAGATGTAAGGCAACGTCCAGTTGATTATGATCAATCAATTCGGTAGCTTGCTGTAGAGAATGATGAGCTTTAGCTTCAACATCCGAACGCTGGGTACCGGATAAAGCTCTGCTTGATGTTGTTTGGGCTATTACTTCTGCACTCCCTAAATAGCAGATGCCAAAAAATACAATTAGGAGGCGGATCATCGTAAATTTGTCAATGGTCTAATAAGATAAGTACGTTGTCTGAGGGTAAAAGTTACTCCATTTTTTGTAAATTCCTCCTCCTCCAGGAGCGAACAGATCCAAACAGCCCGAAGTTGGATGAATAAAAAACACTATGCCCCAACTCACTCCACAGGCGCCGAAGAATGTTACAGTTCTGGTTAGCGCAATTATCGTTGTTTTAGGATTACTCGGCGCATTTATCTCACCGGCCCGGTACCCGAATGATCAGCGGCGCAGGCATAGCCACATTTCTTCCGGCGTACCTGCTTCCCGGCAGGCTGCCATTAAAATAATCGCAAGAATTATCAATATAACGGGAGTACCCAACCGGTACCTCCGAAAATACTGTCTGACAGACTGAATTCAAATGACTAAGTATGAAAAAGATCGCATGTTGGTGTTGTTCTTTCCTGATTTTTATCGGCTGTTCCAAAGATATGGAAGAAGTAGTACCTGACCGGGATCGACCGGCATTCTTTTTGCAGGGCAACATCAATGGCGAGGAGGTCAGATTTGACGTCACTTTGCAGGACGATATCGTTTCGACGGGTGGCGTTTACTATAATGGGCAGGATGCCACTGAATACCAGATGGGGTTCTACCGAAATCAACAAAATCGGGGGCCATGGTACGCTAACTGGAAAGATAATTTCGAATCTCTGGTCATATACTTCCCACCACAAAACCGGATAGGTAAAAACGATGGTGGCTATGACTACCTACGATCGCCCAAAAGTTACGATTATCGTTTTCCCCGTCCCGGTTCGGGTATCGGATACCGGGCCCATCTATACTATTCAGGCTACGGTTGGTATCTGGTCGGCTCCCTGCAGGAGATGAATATGCGGTGGGATTTCGGCGAGGGTTGGGAACCGTTCTTTAGCTGGAATAGTCAGACCAGTACCTACACGCAACCGCATTTGTATACCGACTATCACGACAGGGATATCCGGCTGGAAACCTTTGATACTGATGGTAAGCTACTGCGCTATGACCAGATCCAATTTGATTTTGCCGATGAAAGTAAGCTCTATACCATCTCCTTACGTCCGCAGAACGACTCGCTTTACGCCAGAGTATCCGGCACGCCGCCCTACACTTATCAGTGGGATAACGGTTCTACGGATCTCGCCATTATCCCTGCCGGCAAGGGAAAACAACAATATTGTGTCACCGTTACCGACGGGCTCGGCCGTGAAAATCGGGCCTGTGCCACCTACTTTTTTAACGAAGATGGATCGGAACTGGAAAAGATCTACAGCGGCCAGGGCATCTATGGCGTCAATAAGGAAATTGTGATCGAGGCATTCGATCCGCAGGGAATATCCATCACCTACACAAGTCCGCAGGGGAAGATCTATTATTCCCAATTGCGTTCACAACCCAATACCAGTTCTTTTGCCATAAAAAAAGCCGGATACTACGAGCGCCGGAGCCCCTGCATCGATTTCCCCTGCCCGGAATCCTATCTGACGAGTTATGCACTCAGCATCCGGTTCAACTGTACCCTCTATAATCCGGATGGCAGTAGTATTGAATTGAAGGACGTGGAAGCTTTGATGCCTTTCTTCCCGCAGGCAGGTTGAAAAATGCGTCCTACGCCGGCAAATAAAACGAGCAACCGAACATGTTATCGATGCTGACCCGCCCTTAGTCCCGAGACAGGGAATAATCATCTAGCTTTATTGTTGTAAGCTTCCGTAAAATTGTACCTTTGCGCTGTTTTTGAAGAAAAGAGCAGATGGGCTCATTTTATTATTCAATCTACTATTGATGGGAATGGACAAAAATACGGTGATCGGTTTTGTACTGATCTTTTTGTTGCTGGTCGTCTGGCAACAGTTCAATGCACCGACACCGGAAGAAATGGAACTGGAAAAATTGCGCCAGGATTCCATTGCACTGGCTCAGGACAACGCGTACGGTGAGATTGATACGATTCAGGAGAAAACTTTGGTGCCCGGTATCGATACCCTGGTCAATGCCAGCGATTCGGTAAAGATGGCTCAGCTCGGTGGTTCTTTCGGTCCTTTTGCTGCAGCGGCAGCCGGTGAAGGGAAAGTCTACCGTCTGGAAAATGATTTGATGAGTGTGACCTTTAATTCAAAAGGGGGCCGGAT
>JAGQXH010000737.1 GCA_020436695.1 Lewinella sp.
GCTCAAAGCCCAGGCCGAAACCGGCGTGCGGCGCACCACCGAAACGGCGCAGATCCAGGTACCACCAGAGTTCCTCTTCTTCGATACCCATATCGTGTACGCGCTGCTTCAGCACATCATAGCGGTCTTCTCGCTGAGAGCCGCCGATCACTTCCCCGATATAAGGGAACAGCACATCCATAGCCGCAACGGTCTCACCCGGAACACCTTCCTGCTGATCGTTCAGTCGCATGTAAAAAGCCTTGAAAGCTTTTGGATAATCGCGAACGATCACCGGCTTCTGGAAATGTTTTTCCACCAGGTAGCGCTCGTGTTCGGCCTGCAGATCATTGCCCCAGGAAGGTTCGAATTCGAATTTACCCTTCTTGAAGGGTTTGGAATTGCGCAGGATGTTCACCGCTTCGGTGTAGGTGATCCGTTCAAAATCGTTGTCCACTACAAAGCGAAGTGTATCGATGAGTCCCATCGGACGCCGTTTATCCTGCGGCAGGTTCTTTTCTTCCTGCTGGATGCGCTGATCCAGGTATTCTAGGTCCGGCAGATAGTTGTCCAGTACATAATTGATGAGGTACTGCACAAAATCCTGGGCGAGGTCCATGTTGTCCTCGATATCGTTAAAGGCCACTTCCGGTTCGATCATCCAGAATTCGGAAAGGTGGCGGGTCGTGTTGGAGTTTTCCGCCCGAAAGGTCGGCCCGAAAGTATAGATCTTACCTAAGGCCAGTGCTCCGATCTCCCCTTGCAACTGACCACTCACAGTAAGGTTGGTCGCTTTGCCGAAGAAATCTTCTTTCCAGTCGATACTGCCGTCTTCGGTACGGGGCGGATCACCGATGGGCAAAGTGGTGACCTGAAACATTTCACCGGCTCCTTCGGCATCACTACCCGTAATGATCGGTGTATGCAGGTAATAGTAGCCGTGATCGTTGAAATATTTATGTACGGCATAGGCCACGGCATGCCGAATGCGAAATACCGAACTAAAGGTGTTCGTACGCATGCGGAAATGCGCCTTTTCCCGCAGGTATTCCATCGTCTGCCGCTTCGGTTGCAGAGGATACTCATCCAGTTTGTTGCTGCCCAGTATCTCTACCTCATCCGCTATCACCTCGACACTCTGACCGGCCCCCTGGCTTTCCACCAGTTTTCCTGTCGCTTTCACGCAGGCATGAAAACTGATCTTTCTTAAAATTTCTTCCGGAAGCGAATCCGGATCGATCACCACCTGCAGATTACCAGCCGTAGAACCGTCGTTGAGTGCAATAAAACGATTGTTGCGGAAGGCTCTCACCCATCCCATCACCGTAATGGTGTCTCCGATCTTCGGCGCGGCAAGTATGCCGGCTATTTCGCTTCTTCGTATCATTGTTGTTCGGTACTTGGTATTTGGTACCGGGTAGCAGGTACCCGCCAAACGGAAATATTCGCTTTTAAAAAAATTAATTATTGCCCATCAACGGCAATGTCCGGATTTTGGTTCCCGTAAAGGGTAGCAGTAAGAACAGCAGGCCTCTCCCACTCACTTCCTCACTCCTGAAAAATCCGGCCGCAAAGCTAGAAATAATGCGAGGATTTGACAAACTTCAGGATAGGTTCTTGGCACCGGATAACCGGGCTTCTTCGTAAATAAGTCCCTTTCTAAGGTTTAATTTTCTCACTTTTGCTTCTCAGCCGGTAACTCCACTTGATGATCATCTCTTCGATCTGGCTGATCTGTACCGGTTTAGCCAGATAGTCATCCATACCTGCAGCCATATAATTCTCCCGATCGCCCCGTAGTGCATTAGCGGTCATGGCTATGATCACCGGTTGTTTCTTTTCCGGCAGGGCCTGCCGAAGGTAGCGAGTGGCACTGACTCCATCCATCACCGGCATTTGAACATCCATAAAGATAAGATCATAGCCCTGGTGTTCAAACGCGTCGATCGCACTGCGGCCGTTCTCCACCAATGCGGCCTCATATCCCAGACGCCGGAGTACCGCCTGCATGAGTTGCTGATTGACGGGGTGATCTTCGGCCACCATTATCCGCAGCGGATGATCACCGGCTAACATCGGCGTTACTATCCGCTGATTTTCCTGCAATTCGCTGCCCGCCTTATCTAGTGAGGGCTGAGCCAGGCGGCACGGGATCTGTACGGAAAAAAGCGAACCTTGTTTTAATTCACTTTGCACCCAGATCTCTCCGTCCATCATTTTTACAAGCCGGTAAGTAATAGCCAGCCCCAGGCCGGTGCCACCGTATTTGCGATAGGTAGACGGTTCGGCCTGTGTAAAGGGCTCAAAAAGGCGGGAAAGTTGATTTTCAGACATACCAATACCCGTATCCGAAACCTGTAAAAGCAATTGTCCATTCACCTCACTATCCATTTGACAGCTTGTCCGAAGCACGACCTGCCCCTCAGCAGTAAATTTGATCGCATTACTCAGTAGATTCAATAATATCTGTTTGATCCGGATGGGATCGCCGATCATAAAAGCGGGGAGGTCCTTTTGCAGATCAACGACAAATTCAAGCCCTTTTTCCTGGGCCTGCTCCTGGAGTAGCCCGGCCGTTTCCTGGAGCAGGTCTGGTAACTTGAACATCCTTTTTTCCAGGCTCATCTTATGTGCTTCGATCTTCGACAGGTCCAGAATATCGTTTACGATGGATACCAGATTCTGCCCACTGGACATAATGGCCTTCAGGTATTCAGACTGTTCGGCATTAAGCGGTGTTTTAGACAACAGATCGGCCATTCCGATCACGCCATTCATCGGCGTTCGGATCTCGTGGCTCATCGTAGCCAGAAATTCGGATTTGGCCCGGTTGGCGGCAGCGGCTGTCTCCGCCGTGGTCTGATGACGAAGCGCGAATTGGGAAACGTATTGCATGCTCTGAAACAGCAGGAACCCCAGGTAGGTAGTGAATTCCACAAAAGTATTAACCTGCCAAAGCGGAATATTGTCTCCAATGGAATAGATAGACATAACGGTGAGAAAGGCAAAACCGATCAGCGCATAGGTCTTAGTCCCGTCCTTCCTCAGCATACTTTTAACAAACACCCATCCTCCAAATATGAGACTGAATAATATCAGTGCCAGGAAAGGCCGCAGCGTATGTGAGAAGCCATATACCGGCCCGAAGACGGTCCAGATGCTGTAAAGGACACAGATCCAGGTCAATATCCGGGTATATTGTTTTTTCACCAGATCGGGAAAGAGCCGATGCGTAACCTGCCAGTACAGACCCAGGCTCCAGTAAAGTGACAGGTATTCCAACCGCACCGTGAGGGCAAAAGGCAGGTTGGGGAACAAATGATGCAGTGGATAATGTTCTGAGCCCACCAGATAATAACTGTGCACCAGGCAAAACAGGCTAAAATATAGAATACCGTCTTCCCGCTGCCCCACATACCAAAAGGCAAGCAGGAAAAAGCCGGTCATCAGAAACAGGCCAAGGATGAGAAAAATAAAGAAAAACCGCTCATTGAGCTGCTTGGCTAAGGTGGTATGTGCGCCCAGCATGATCGACTCGGCCAATCCGCCTTTCATGTGGTGATAATTGGCGATCTGCAGCACCATATCCAGTTGCGGGTGATGCTCTTCTATAGCCTTTACCATTGGAAGCCAATGAGGAGAAGTGGTTTGTTTACTGGTGCCGACTTCACCATTTCCGGCAAAGTATTTACCATTGATCCACAGCTTATAAGAGGTATAAAAGTCCGGCAGGAATAACCCCAGCAGGGTATCAGGAGCCTGATCCAGCCTGATCTGTAGACGATAGGTAGCCTTACCGATTCCGTTCCTTTTCCGACCGGCGATCATCTTACCGTTCCAAAGTGCCGGAAAATATAAAGTATCAGGTGTAAGGTCGGTGCCTCGTGCCAGTTGCTGCGGGCTGAGCAAAGTATCCCAATAGATCAGCCAGCGGCCGTCGAGTGCTACCGGTTCCCGGATAAGCGACCTGAGTTGCAGATCAGCCTGACCAGCCCGAATGTTTATCTCCTGAGCAGAGACCTGGTTGATCGGCAGACCGAGGACAAAAAGCAATCCAAGGCTATAGACCAGAAATTTATGTATGCTGCCGCAACTGTACATAACGAATAACAATAAATTCTAACGTAGTAATTTGACGGAAATAAATGAACCAATTTTTCTAGAGGTTTTGAAAATTTCACACACCATTTCCTCTTAGTCAATGGCTTAGCGAAATATTAAAAACCTAAAA
>JAGQXH010000738.1 GCA_020436695.1 Lewinella sp.
GTTCACTGTGACGGTGAAAGACACGCAAAAACCGGTGCTGATCTGTTCGGGCAATATTGTACAGACCAATGATCCCGGGGATTGCGGTGCGCGGGTAAACTTCGACCCTCCCTCAGCGGTAGATAATTGTCCGGGAGCGGTCATCACCCGCCTGAGCGGTATCAATACCGGCTCCCTTTTCCCGGTCGGTATGACGCTGCAAAAGTATAAGGTAGTTGACGCATCGGGGAATGTGGACGAATGTCAGTTCACAGTTACGGTGTACGATGACGAAGCAGCCGTGGCACGTTGTAAATCGGCGACCATAGTACTGGACAATGCCGGTATGGCCTCCTTGACTGCAGCACATATCAATAACGGTTCGTCCGATAACTGCGATGTGCCCTCACTGAGCATCGATCTGGATGTTTTCGATTGCTACGAACTAGGTGATCACATCGTTAGGCTCACCGCTGAAGACAGTAAAGGTCAGTCGAGCACCTGTACGGCGGTCGTGACGGTAGAAGGGGCCGATGCCGACTGCGATGGTGTAGCTGATCTGTGCGATCTCTGCCCTGGGGGCGATGATAAAGTAGATAATGATCAGGATGGCTTCGCTGATTGTGCTTACTTCCCCGGACTGGAAGATCTGATCGATGACTGGACCTGTGGTGGCAAGGGAAATAAGGTTCAGATCTGTCATATACCCGGAGGAAAGTTCGCTAAGCGAAAAACCATTTGCGTTAGTCCGAATGCCGTTGCGGCTCATCTGGCGCACGGCGATTTCGTCGGTCCCTGCGATAATGTTTCCTGTGATGATATGGGAAGTTATCTTACACAACAGCGTTATACGGAGGCAATGCAGGAATTCCGGATGTTCCCAAATCCGGCTTCACAGAAAGTGCAGCTTGATCTCAGCCTTTTGCAGGATCTGAAAGACACAGCAGATCTAGTAATATTCAGTAACATTGGCCAATTGATCTACAGCGAGTCACTGGATATGGATCCGTCCGGCCTTCGGGATCTGGATATCACGGCCTTTAGCCCGGGTATTTATTTGGTTCAATTGCGGGTAAATGGCGTTTCGATAGCTTCCAGTAAGCTGATCGTTAGCCGATAACTATAATTTGAGATAAATACGTATTTTACAGCCATCCCGGAGAAGATCTTTTCCCGGGATGGCTTTTCTTTAAATGACGGAAATATATTATTTCTTAATTTCCATCAAACTACCAAGTACAGTCCTTTGATCTCCTGATCAGTCAATGATCGGGCTATTTTCTATTTTTTATCATAAAAAATATTGCTATGAAAAAATGCTACCTTTTCATGCTGACGCTCTATTTATTCGCCACGGGGCTGTACGCTCAGGACTACTCCGAAACCTTTCCGGTGCCGAACAAAGGCATCCTGTCCGGCCCCTGTGACGGTACGGACGGTACCACCTGCTTATCCAACGATTTTACCGGCGTAAACTGGACCATTGAGGGGAATCTATCCGGCATTGACTCCGAACCCTTTGCTACTAACAGTAGTGGCCAATTGGTCGTTTCGGATATTGACGAAGAAGCCTGCTGGGTGAGCCCGGTGCTTGAGATTACCGCCGCTACCGCCGAATTTTCCGTCGATCTGACCTGGCTGGGTTATGATCCGGATACCGGCGGTGGAGCGGATTTTATCGATATAGAATTCACCACGGATGGTGGCACCAACTGGGAAACCATACCCAATTTGGTTGGTGGAGGTACCCATACGGTCGAATATATATCCGGCGGCGGCTCTGACGGTGAAGTGACCATCAACCGCTTTAACATTAGTGGATCAACCCTCCAGTTCCGCGTTTGTATTGATCACAATTCTTCTGCCGAAGTAACCACTATCAGCAATATTTTTGCTTATGGAGCCCAACTTGCCGGTTCCGGACCCGAATGTGACCTGGGCATCAGTAGCATTGTAGCCACCGACGAGAATTGCCCAGGCTCGGAAGACGGCAGTATCACCGTGACTACTACCACTACGAACGGGCCGGTCACTTACAGCATTAGCGGTCCTTTGAACCGTTCCAATTCTACCGGAATATTTACAGGCTTGCCTCCCGGTACCTACACGGTGAGTGCAAGCGATGATGCCTTGCCGGCTACTACCTGCACGGCTACCGGTGAAGCCACCATCGAAGCTGGGTTAGATCAGACGCCACCGACCGCAACGGCTCCGGCCGACATCATCGTCACTTGTCCTTCTGATGTGCCGCCGGCCAACCCGGATCTGGTCACGGGAGTAATGGACGATTGCACCATACCCTGTACCACGGAGCCATGGATCAACGAATTCCATTACGATAACGACGGGACGGATGCCGGAGAGTTCATTGAGATCGCCGGCCCGGCCGGGCTGGATCTTAGTGGTTACGCCATTCATACCTATGATGGTTCGGATCGCATGGAAGATCAGGTCTTTACCCTCGATGGTGTCATCGACGACGAACAGAACGGCTTCGGCGCCCTGAGCTTTGCTACAGCCGATCTGCAAAACCAGATGGAAGGTATTGCGCTGGTAAAGAATGGAACGACTGTAATCGAATTCCTGAGTTACGAAGGCAGTTTCATCGCTGTGGACGGACCGGCTATGGGTATGACATCGATTGATGTTGGCGTAGAAGAACCGGCCACTCAGGCATCGGAGGAGAGCCTTTCCCGCATCGGTACCGGCAACAACGGTACGGAATTCACCTTTGCCGATCAAACGGCTACATCCGGCAGCTTGAACGGCAATCAGACGATCGTTCCCTGCCCGGAAAATGTAGTGACGGTTGCCTTCCAAGGCGCGACTGATAATGGCGGTACCGGCAGCGAAGCCGATCCGCTGATCATCACCTATACTTACCGGGCGACGGATGCGGCCGGTAACTTTACCGATGTTACCCAAACGGTCACTGCGGTCGATACGGAAGCACCGATGGCTTTGTGCCAGGAGGCCCTGGCCGTTGAACTGGATACCCTCGCCGGCCTGGCGGTGCTGGATGCGGCAATGTTCGATATGGGCTCCGTCGACAATTGTAGTATGGTTAGTCTGAGTATCGATAGAGATTCGCTGACCTGTGACGACCGGGGGGATCAGATCATTACGCTAACGGTAACCGATGAGGTAGGTTTGGCAAGTACCTGTACGACGGTGGTAACGGTAGGAGGAGCGGAGGCTTATTGTACCTCGGTATCTGTAAAAGATCATTTTGCCGATCTTCCGCGTTTGTCGCTGTATCCCAACCCGGCCAATGATGCGGTGAGCATCGATCTTACGACCCTTGAATTAGGTGACCGGCCGGAAGAATTGCTGATCGTCAACACTTTAGGACAGGTCATTTACCGAAAGTCAATTGTTAAAGATCGGCAACAAGTACTGCCCTTAAATACCACAGACTTTGCCCCCGGCGTTTATAATATTCAGATCGTAGCAGGCGGCAGGCCACGGGCAGCCGGTCGACTACTTATAGCACGCTAGTACAGGAAGTGAAGTATACATTGCCGTTTATGGAATAAGAAACGACAAAGCATAATTGTCCTATTCGCAGCGCTTAGAGCACAGGCTGCGAAGTGTCAAATTGTTTTGTCGTTTCTTGAGGTTTTTTTGTAAAGAAAAACCCACTTAATTCTCGTATATTTGTCCGATAGGGCATCGCTACACTATTGAAACTACACTGAAACGCTATTACCGACCCTACGACCAAGACCGTTTAGAAGTTACATACGATCAATCTCACTTACTTACTCATTAGACGACCGCTTATGAAAGGAGCGTTACACCTATCATTTTTCCTCCTTCTGCAATTATTGTCTGCTTCTATTTACGGACAGTATTCGGAGACTTTTCCCACTGCTAATAAAGGAATTCTTTCGGGCCCCTGTTCGGGTTCGGATGGTACTACCTGCCTGAGTTATGATTTTGCCGGGGTCAACTGGACCATCGAAGGAAATCTCTCCGGCATCGACAGTGAACCTTTTGCCACCAACGCTTCCGGGCAACTCGTTGTTTCGGATGTAGATGAAGAAGCTTGTTGGGTGAGCCCGGTATTGAATATCACCGGGGCCAGCGCTTCTTTTTCCCTGGACCTGAGCTGGGTCGGTTACGATCCGTCGACTGACTATATCGATGTGGAATACACCACCAACGGTGGCACCTCCTGGACGCAGCTCGCTAATGCTGTCGGAGGGCCGGCTGGTCATACTGTTTAC
>JAGQXH010000739.1 GCA_020436695.1 Lewinella sp.
TGACCGGCGACGGCGTCAACGATGCGCCCGCCCTGGCCCAGGCTGATGTAGGCATTGCCGTTGGCTCCGGTACGGATGTAGCGGCGGAAACGGCCGATATCATTCTCGTTAACAGTAATCCGAAAGATATTGCCAATCTGATCCTCTTCGGCAAGGCTACTTACCAAAAAATGATCCAAAACCTGGCCTGGGCTACGGGGTATAATGCGATTGCCATCCCATTGGCCGTAGGAGTACTCTATCCCTGGGGGTTTGTTCTAAGCCCGGCGGTAGGTGCAGTGTTCATGAGTTTAAGTACCATCATCGTCGCGATCAACGCGCAGTTGTTGAAAAGGAAGATTGGGAAATAATCACAAATCCATAGATAAAACCGTAGTCTTAGTGGATGAAATCGTAAGTAATTGATCGGATAAATGGTGTGCAATTCACATCATGTCAACAACTTGCAGCGACTATCGACAATCAGCTATTTGCTATTGATTTCATTAGTTAGCGAATGAAAACATTTGGATACCGGAAAAAGCTGCTGACCATTCTGTTGCTGCTATTCCTGGTAGCACTCGGCTATGGCGTCATTTTACCGGTGCTGCCATTTTTTACCGAACGCCTCGCGATGGGGGAGGGGGCCTCTCAAGACAGCATCACGCTACAGATCGGTCTGCTTACCAGCGTATATCCATTTTTTCAAATGGTTCTAGCGCCGTTTTGGGGTCGCTGGTCGGATCGGCGGGGAAGAAGAACATTGCTCCTGATGGGGCTTTTGGGCTTCATCCTTATGCAGGTGCTGATTGGATTGGTTACTTCTCTTTGGGCACTTTATGCCGCTCGGATCATTGGTGGCATCTTCACTTCTGCCAGCATTCCGGTGGGATATGCCTTGATCAGCGATCTGACTACGGGCAACCGCCGGGATATGGGGATCGCACTGGCCGGGACAACTTTCAGTCTTGGGGTAGTTTTGGGGCCCTTTATCGGCGGCGTGTTGAGTCGTACGGACCTCCACTGGGAAGCTGATTGGGGGCATTTCCTGATTAATGATTATTCCGTGCCTTTTTTATTCTTGGCCGGTTTAGGTCTTGTGCTTGTACTTCCTGTCTGGCACTGGCTGGGAAAGGAGGAAGACTTGCAAAATGAACAAGCCGCTAAGGTTGAGGTATCTGCTGTCCAATGGCGGGTGCTTTTTAATCGATTGTTCCCTTACCTGCTGTTGTCTTTCGTCTATCAGATGGTCCTCACCCTATTTGAAACAGTGTTTTCCATTTATTCCAAGGATGAACTGGCCTACCAGCCGAGCGCTATCGGCCACGGCTTTATGGTATGTGCACTGGTCATGGCTTTACTGCAGCCGGTGGCTGTTTCCAAGAAGACCAAGCAATTGATCAATCGCCGAAACCAACTGGTATTGGGATTTGCCCTTTTTGGGGCCGGTATTTTATTATTGCTGCTGGTCAGTTCACTTCCGCTGGTCCTGCTATTCATCGGGTTGGCGGCTACAGGAGCTGCTTTTATCGCTCCAAATGTGACGACCCTGGTTTCCTTGGAGGCAGGACCGGATACGGGCAGCGCCCTGGGGTTGCAGAAGTCTACCGACGGCCTGGGACAGGTGATCGGCCCCATCGCAGGAAGCTGGTTCTTTACGATTGATACGGATCTGCCTTATTTACTTTCCGGCTCCATCGTTATCGCCTTAGCCTTATTAATTGCTTGGAGGAAAGGGGTAGCGTACTGAATATGATAAAACAGTTTTGGATAGATCTGTGATAAAGAATGAAATACAAATTGATACCTCGAATAATGAAGAATACTACCTTATTGGAAAGGCAGAATAAAGAAGCACACCACGACCACATAGCAAAATAACATAAATTATACACAAAATACTGTAACGCTTTTGTTGCCTTATCGGACGAAATTTGCTTCATAAGATTCACCTGATCAAAAGAGCAAAATATGTCTGAAAATAGTGTTTTGGAAAAAAGCAACGTGCAGAAGAGGTCATTACCGGTAACTGGAATGACATGTGCTGCTTGTGCCAATAGCGTTGAAACTATACTGAAAAAAACGGGGGGCGTTTTAAATGCCAATGTCAATTTTGCAGATAATACCGCTCTGGTAGAATACGATGATAGCACTAATCCGGAGGCCTTACAGAAAGCGTTGCAAGAGGTTGGTTACGACTTGATTATTGATGCCGAGGATCCTTCAGAAGTGCAGGAAGATCTACGGCAAAAACATTACCAGGAAATTAAACGCCGTACTATCTGGTCAGCTACGCTTACGCTACCGGTATTCATTCTGGGTATGTTTTTTATGGATTGGGTGCCGGGCAGGTGGATTGCTCTGGTACTCACGATTCCCATTTTATTCTGGTTAGGCCGGTCGTTTTTCATTAATGCCTTCAAACAGGCCAGACACGGTAAGGCTAATATGGATACGCTGGTGAGCCTAAGTACCGGCATTGCCTTTATATTTAGTTTGTTCAACACATTATTTCCGGATTTCTGGCACGCTAGAGGCATTCACCCTCATGTCTATTACGAAGCGGCTACGGTGATTATCACTTTTATCACTTTTGGCAAATTACTGGAGGAAAGGGCCAAGTCCAACACCTCTTCCGCCATCAAAAAGCTGATGGGTTTACAACCCAAGACCTTGAAAGTAATGCTCAACGGGGAAGAAGTGGAAATGCCCATTAACCAGGTAGAAGTCGGCCATACGATCATTGTTCGCCCCGGCGAAAAAATCCCCGTAGATGGACAGGTGATCTCCGGTAGTTCCAATGTGGATGAAAGTATGATTACCGGAGAACCGGTTCCGGTGCAAAAACAGAAGGGAGAACCAGTTTTTGCGGGAACAGTCAATCAGAAGGGGAGCTTCAGATTTATAGCTCAGAAAGTAGGTGGGGCTACCTTACTTGCTCAAATCATTCAAATGGTCCGGGAGGCGCAGGGCAGTAAGCCGCCGGTACAAAAACTGGTGGATAAAATTGCCGGGATATTCGTCCCGGTCGTGATCGCGATATCGATTGCAACTTTTATCGCATGGATGGTCTTCGGTGGAGAAGATGCGTTCACCCATGCTTTATTGACTTCTATTGCGGTGTTGGTTATTGCCTGTCCCTGTGCACTGGGGCTGGCCACCCCAACCGCCATTATGGTTGGGATCGGTAAGGGAGCAGAAAATAACATCCTGATCAAGGATGCGGAAAGTCTAGAACTAGGACACCGGGTGACCAGCATCGTGTTGGACAAAACGGGTACCATAACGGAGGGAAAACCGGTAGTCACCAATTTCGAATGGATATACGAACAGGAGATCGATCACCATTTGTCCGTATTAATGGCAATGGAAAGTCAATCGGAACATCCCCTGGCGGAAGCTGTTGTGCATTTCTTAAGATCAAAGGATACAAAGCCTGGCGCAATTGAAGGATTTGAAAGCATTACCGGTAAAGGTGTAACGGCCTTTTCATCCGATGGGGAGCAACAGTTCTTCGTAGGAAATGAACGCCTCATGAAATTGAATAATATCCCGATTTCAGCCGATACCAGGAAGTATTTGACCCAGTGGCAGCAAGAAGCAAAAACGGCTATTCTATTCGCTGGCAATGGTGAAATTCTGGCAGTGATGGCAATTGCTGATGCAATTAAACCAACTTCCGCATCTGCTGTTGAGACCCTTCACCAAAGAGGAATAGAGGTTCATATGCTCACCGGCGACAATCGGGAAACCGCCGCAGAAGTGGCTAGACAAGTGGGCTTGCAGCACTTCGAAGCCGAAATGATGCCGGCTGATAAAGCTGATTTTGTGAAAAATTTACAACAGCAGGGTAAAATAGTGGCCATGGTCGGTGATGGTATCAACGATAGCCATGCACTCGCCCAGGCGGACGTAAGCATTGCCATGGGTAAGGGCTCAGATATTGCAATGGACGTAGCTAAAATGACCATCATAAGCTCCGACTTGCAAGCTATACCTAAAGCCTTAAAACTGTCACAAAAGACCGTCGCAGGTATTCGGCAAAACTTATTTTGGGCATTTATCTATAACATCATCGGTATTCCTGTTGCGGCCGGATTACTGTATCCGATCAACGGCTTTTTGTTGGACCCGATGATAGCCGGCGCAGCCATGGCCCTGAGTTCAGTTTCGGTTGTTAGTAATAGTCTGCGCTTGAAAACAATAAAAATTTAATCTAAATAAATTT
>JAGQXH010000073.1 GCA_020436695.1 Lewinella sp.
CCTAAAATAAATTAGAAGATATTGCTCACGTTCCATTGCTTCATTATTCTTTTGAGATGACAGTCACGAAATGGAGTGAATCGACATTCCGCACTTAAAGGAATGAGATACTTGAAACATACGGTATCGAATCGATTGTTGAGGGATAAGTCCATTCAGTTTGGTGGTGTTGAATATTTTGCCAGTGCACAGACGGTTGGCAACTCAGATTAATTTACCGGATTTACTCAACAAATATTGAAATAATAATTACCTTCGTATTTGTTGAGTAAATCATCCGACCATGTCATTACCTTCTCTGGGAGAATTTGAAGAACTGATCCTGCTCATTGTCGCCGTCCTGCACGATGAGGCTTACGGTGTTACCATATTTGATGAGATCGAGGCGCGGCGTGGCCGCAGCGCCAGCATCAGCGCCATACATATGAGCCTGAAACGGCTGGAAGAGAAGGGGTTTCTCGAATCCCGTTTCGGGGGGATCACGCAGGATCGAGGCGGGAGAAGGAAAAAATTCTACACCATCACTGCATTGGGCAAAAAGGTGCTCGATGAACAATACAAGCTACGCACCAATCTTTACCGGGATATCCCTAAAATTTCCTTCGAATAATGAGCCTATCACCACCGAAATGGGCCCTCCGTTTCCTGCGCTGGTATTGCCGGGAAGACTATATCGAAGAATTTGAGGGCGATCTGCTGGAATTTTTTGAACGCAATTGCGCCCGGTCACCCGCAAAAGCCAAAGGGCAGTTCGCCTGGGATGTGATCAAAACCTGCCGACCACGCAACTGGAAAAAAATTAAAAGCTTTTCACTATCCAATACACCCGATATGTTTCGATATGCATTATTACTGGCCCTACGTCACTTCAAGCGGTACAAAGGTTCTTTTTTGATCAATCTGAGTGGTTTGGCGGCCGGCCTCACCTGCGTCATGCTGATCTTCATGTGGGTTCGGGACGAATGGCAGATGGATAAATTCCACGAGCGGGATGCACAGCTTTATCGCCTTATCTCGGATTCACACAGCAATGAAACACTATTGAATACTTCCAGTCTGGTAGCCGATCAACTGGCGGAAGAGCTACCCGAAATTGAACAAATGGTGCACAGTTCCTGGGGGGCACTGGAATCCAGTCTCTCCACAGAGCAGGAAAACTTTGCCGTAATCGGTGAATTCGCTACCCCTGATTTCTTTGAGTTCTTCTCCTATCCACTGCTACGGGGCAAGCCGGAGGATGTGCTGAAAAGGCCCAAGACGATCGCCTTATCGGAAACAACGGCCAGAAAACTGTTCAGGAGCATCGACATCCTGGGTAAAAGCCTGCGCTGGCAGTGGTATAGTCATCAGGAAGAAGTAGAGATCACGGGCGTATATGCCGATGTGCCGGCCTGTTCCTCCATGCAGTTTGACTATGTGCTGTCATTCGATATCTTCCGGGATTACTTTCGCGAACGGATCGAACGGGGCAACTATAATACCCGCACCTACCTGACCCTGAAAAAAGGAACCGACCCGGAGGAACTCAATCGGAAAATGGCGTCATTGATGCAAGAGCAGTATCCGGAGGGCAATTGGCGTCCCTTTGTGATCCCGTATTCTTCCTACTATCTGCATAATGAATATCAGGATGGTCAGGCCGTGGGCGGCAGGATCACCTACGTTCGGCTTTTTTCCATCATTGCCCTATTGATATTGGCTATTGCCGGGATCAACTTTATGAATCTTTCTACCGCCAGAGCTTCCCGCCGTTTAAAAGAGATCGGTATCAAAAAGGTGGTTGGCGCCGGACGGCGGTCATTGATCCTGCAATACCTTACGGAATCAGCATTAATGAGCGGATTGGCCGGTTTGGTGGCGGTAGCGATGGCACTGGTGTTAATGCCGTATTTCAATCAGTTGACGGGCAAGTCATTGTCTTTGGCTCTGGATGTGAACTTATGGATCGCCTTGGTGGTCATTGTGCTCATCACCGGATTAATGGCCGGTAGCTATCCGGCTTTTTATCTTTCCTCTTTCCGACCGGCCATGGTCATCAAGGGCAAACTTAGCACCACCTTCGGGGAGCATTGGCTCCGCCGGGGGCTGGTCGTTTTCCAGTTTGGTATTTCCCTGGTCCTGATGGCCGCTGTCCTGGTGGTACACCAACAAATGCGCTTTCTGCAAAATAAAGACCTGGGATATGCCCGGGATCAGATCGTCACCTTTAGTACCAATGGGCTGCGGCAGGAAAAACAGCAGGAATTGCTGACCCGGCTGCAGGAAGTGCCGGGCGTGCTGAGTGCATCGAGTATTACGCACGCGCTGGTGGGCGGTCAGGCTTCCAATGCCGATATTCAGTGGCCGGGCAAAGATCCGGAGCAGGAGATCTGGTTCGAGCACGGCTACGTTAATTACGGTATGCTGGAAATGCTGGATATTGGCCTGTTGTCCGGTCGGTATTTCTCGAGGGAAAGGGGAGAAGAGACTAATAAACTGATCATTAATGAAACAGCTCTGGGGATCATGGCCCTGGAAGATCCGGTAGGGCAGATCGTAAAGATCGGTGATACGGATTACGAGATCATCGGTGTTACCCGTGATTTTCATTTTCAATCTCTGCACGAAACCGTACGCCCCACTTACTTTCGGCTGAACGACCGCTGGGCATTGAAAACAGCGGCTAAAATAGCGGCAGGGGAGGAGCAGGCTACTTTGGCGCGCATGGAAGATCTGTATCGATCATTTGATCCGGGCTTTCCTTTTCATTATTCCTTCCTGAACGACGATTATCAACAACAATACGTTTCCGAAAAAAGAGTGGCTATGTTGTCGCGTTATTTTGCAGGTCTGGCCATTCTGATATCGTGCCTGGGGTTATTGGGACTATCGGCTTATACGGCTGAACGGCGGATCAAAGAGATCAGCATCCGCAAGGTGATGGGCGCTACCAGCGGCAGCATCATCTGGCTGCTGTCGCGTGATTTTACCCGCATGGTGTTACTGGCCATTGCTATTGCGCTTCCTTTGGGGTTTTGGCTGACGGAGTACTGGCTCAATACCTTTGCCTACCGCATTGAATGGCAGTGGTGGATCTTTGCCCTGGCGGCCGCTACGTTGCTGCTGATCACCTGGTTGACGGTGGGTTATCAGACGGTTAAAGTGGCGCGGGTGAATCCAGTGGAACGATTGAAGGGGGAGTGAGGGCAGTCGTTGCCCGGCACTTCACAAGTGCCTGGCAACGTAAGCAATGAAACATCAACCGGAAGATCCGGCCGGAAGTATACTGCTGTACCCCAATCCGGCCGGCGACAAAGTAAGCCTTCAGATGGAACTACCGGAAGAAGAATTGGTGCGTATCGATCTTTTTAATGTTGCGGGGAGCTTGGTGCAGACGATTCAACCGCAGCAAGCAGTTAGAAAAGGCTATTACCAAGTGAATGGCGATATTAGCGGGCTTGCTGTAGGTATGTATTGGGTGGTAGTGCAGTCAGGAGAAAAACTAATAGTAAAGCCGCTGGTGATCACGAGAAGAAATTAAAACTCTCTAAGCGGGTGGCCTAGGCCATTGAATCTGCCAGCCAGCCTTTCGTTCTAAAAATGTTGATAATATCAGTTCTCAGGTTTTCAGGCACCGCTTGGTCATGCAGGCCTTTTACAAGAGCTGTCGCTATATGAGAAGTTTGTTCCCCTTCGATCAATACGGTGAAAGAAAGGTTATTTTGATCTAATAGGTAAGGAACTTCCGGTTCCAATAAATTGACAAAAGAGCATCTGGGAGTTAAAAATCGTATCGGGCCATATTGATTATTTTTTAACCCCTCATTGATCGCTAATTCCAGTTCTTTGCACCTGGACTTTACTTCATCGAAGTTTTTATAGGCTACACAGGAGATTATTGTACGCATTGTAATAAGGTTATCTACAGCAACAGTTTAATAATAATTTTTTAGCTCCTCCATTTTCTGCAATATACAACTTTTCTAATCCTTCACAGTCGCCTTCTGTGGTATTCTCTTTGCAATCTAGGATCACAATATCCAAAGGTATATTTACCAATTCTCCATCGATTTTTACGACTATGCGGGCCAATGGGAATTTTTTGTCAGAACCATATCTTTTCTTTCTTACCAGTGAGGTTAAAGCCCCTAAGGCATTACAATTTAGCGAGGTAGTAGGATTCCAGTGTCTTCCTATCTTAAGTAATGTACTTTCTCGAACAAAGATCCAAGTTATTGGCTTACCGTAGCAACCTGGAATTTTATAATAAGCATCAACTGGTGCTTGAAATGCGTAAATAATACAAGTACCCAACCGGTTTTCATCAAATCGTCTATTGTATGGATAAGGCACCGCCTCCGGTTTAGGGAGAGCCTCTTCATCCATATCATTAAATGGTAACTTAAGCTGCTCACCGCTCGCCTCATCTTTGGGAATGATAAAGGGCTTGCTGATAATAAATGCTAGAGACAAAAGAAGCAGTATCGCCGCAATTAGGATACCGGATCGGTCATGAGCAGGGCTTTGTGTATACATCAGAATAGTTTTGGAGCGCGATCAATCTACAATATACGTGATATTATTGTTATGTGCAAAAGGGTTTGAAGGCGGATATATGATTATTTTAGCTACACAATCAAGAAAAGATCATGAAAAGCATTCTATTTGCTGCCTTTAGTATTGCCCTGGTCATTATGTCAGCCTGTAGTGCCAACAAACAACAAAGCCGCGAAACCGAACAACTCAACACCGCAGTCCGCCAGATTATCCTATCTAATTCGGAAGATACCCTGAATGGTAGCATTTTGATAGCAAAAGGCCCGGATATTCTGGTAAGGCAAAATTATGGTTTCATTGATGTAGCCAAGACCGCACCCATTACCGATCAGTCGCGCTTCAATATCGGCTCCGCCTGCAAGGAGATACCGGGTATGGCTATTTTAGAGCTGATCCGACTGGGGAAAATGAGTTATGATGATAAATTGGATCGGTATTTAAAGGACCTACCCACCTGGGCCGGCAAGATCAGTATTCGCGATCTGCTTTTCTACAAAAGTGGCCTGCCTCCTTTCAATTTTGTGACCTCCGGTAATGATGAATTTGCTTTGGCTAATCTTAGATATATAGAAAATTTGCCGTTTGAACCGGGCACCCATTACCTTTACGACAACTGGAATAATTTTCTCCAGGCCAAGATCGTAGAGTCGGTCGTGCAACAGGGATTTCAGTCGTGGGTAAAAGATCATTTCTTTCAGCCACTGGAAATGCAAAGTGCGGTATACACCGGAAATCCGCCGTCGATCAGCGAAAATATGACCTGGGCTTATTCCAAAGCGCATGGGGATGATGTCCGATACAATCCCCGCTACAAACAATTTGCCTTGTGCTATGCACCACTTTATATGACCGCACTGGATCTATATAAATGGATCTCTTATGTGCAGCAACAATACGAAGAGGGTGGCGAAGCCATTCCCGAATTCTTTCAGCCCACCAGCCTTGAAGGGCAGGGACCGTTGGGTGTGACAGAATGGGAAGACGGACAGGTAAAGCTGCATCGCCACGGAGGTGCGGCCTACTCCTTCGGTAACCGGATCTATAGAGATTATCACAGCCGACTCACCATTATCATCATGAGCAATGCCGATCAATGGGCGGAGATGGAGCGGATTGAGCAGGAACTACTGAATTGGTGGGCGGATAATAATTGATGACCCCGGGGCAATGCGGGAAAATACTCCAAACATCACCATATCGCAATATCACCACATCACAATATCACCACATCACAATATAAAAACATCACTCATTCCGCAACGCCCGCACCGGATTGGCCAAAGCTGCCCGCAAAGACTGAAATCCCACGGTAAAAAAGGCAATAGCAATCACGAGTAAAGCCGATAGCGCAAAGACTGTCCATCGAATATCGATCCGGAAGGAGAAATTCTGCAGCCAGTTGTTCATACCGTACCAGGCCAGCGGAATAGCCAGGATCAGTGCAATGGCCACTAGCTTGAGAAAATCGCGCGACAACAGGCCGATCAGGCTGGGCACATCCGCCCCGCATACTTTGCGGATGCCGATCTCTTTGGTGCGTTGTACGGCAGCAAAAGTCGCCAATCCCCACAGGCCCAGGCAGGAAATGAACATGGCCAGACCGGCGAAGATCTTAAACAGGCTGTACAGCCGGCTTTCCGATTCGTAGTAGTGTTCGATCGTCTGCTCCAGGAAAGCGAAGTCATAGATCCGACCAGGAAATAGTGTCTCCCAGGCATTTTCTATTCTTGTCAGCGTTTCCGGAAGTTCTTCGCCGGCTTTCAGTTTAATACTGGCATTATTCTCATAGTCCTCCAAAGGGGAGATGATGAGCGGTTCAATGGCTTCATGCAGGGAAGATATGTTGAAGTCGGCCACCACGCCAACCACCTCCACCTTCCAATCGTTCATCCCGATCTGGAACTGTGCCCCCAGCGCTTCTTCCGGGCTGCCGAGCCCCATCGTCTGTACGAGGCGTTCGTTCACCATCACTTTCGGCGATCGCATTTCTTCGGGCAGACTTTCACTTATTGTGTTGGTATCTTTGTTCTCGGTCAGGCGACCCGCCAGTAATTTCAGACCATAAACGTCGTCGTAGCGCTCGTCGGCCCAGATGATACGTACCGCTTTTCGATCCGGTGCCGTCAGATCGGTTTCGTGCATGATAGTGGTCCAGGTATCATCGCTTACGGGAGCGGCCATCGCGAATGAGACATCTGCTACCTGCGAGAGTTGGGTCAGTTGCTTTTTGAACAGCTCATTTTTCTTAACGCCCGGCATCGGTACCGTAATGATGTTCTCCTTATCGAAGCCCATATTCTTGTGGTGGAAATAATCCATTTGCCGCGACATGATCAGCAGACCGATCAGTAAGGCCGCTGAGATGGTAAACTGGGTAACCACCAGGCCCTTTCGAAGGAAATTGGACCGGCTGTCGCTGCGGGAAAAGCTTGCTTTAATGGCAACCGCCGGCTTGAAGCGGGCGATCAGCCAGGCCGGGTATAAACCGGTGAGCAGCCCGGTAAATAGTAGAAACAGCAAAAAGAAGCCGGCTCCGCTAACCGACCACAGCATGCCGGCACTTATGTTCTTCCCACTGATGTCATTGATATAAGGGAGGCTGACCAGAGTGATGATCAATGCTAAAAGACTGGATATGGCGATCAGCAGAAAAGCTTCATTTAAAAATTGTCCGATCAGTTGTCCGCGCCCGGCACCAACAGCCTTCCGTATGCCGACCTCCCGGGCCCGGGTCAGTGCCTGTGCGGTGGAAAGATTGATGAAATTGATACAGGCCAGCAAGAGTACAATGAGGCTGATGCCTCCGAAAAACCACAACCATTTCGGATTGATGGCCTTCACCCATCTGCCGCCGCCCCCGATCTCCGGCTCCATGTGAATGCGATCCAGGGCCTGTAGTTCGGCGTAACCAACTTCCGGTTCCTCGCTATCATCATTGAGATTGCGGTCGTACAACTGCCGGATCGGTGCCAGAAGGCTTTGTGGATCAACGCCCGGCTCCAGCGTGACGAAAACGGAAGCACCAAAGCTCAGCCCCCAGTTATCCTGATTCTGTACCAGCCAGGAAGCCGTAGGAAAGTAGGATAACAGGACCTTTGCCGGTAGATGGGTATTTTCGGGCAGGTCGGCAATGATGCCCGCTACAGTTATAGTATTCTCGTTATTCAACAGGAAAGTTTTGCCGATGGGGTCTTCCCTTCCAAAGAATTTTTCGGCAGTCGACTGGCTGAGTAATGCCTGGTTGGGTTGACGCAGGGCCTGGAAGCCGTCGCCGGCCAGCACCTCAAAATCCAGAATGTTCAGCAGGGACGCATCCACCATCATGATATGGTCCTGCTTAAAGCGCTTTTGCGGACCGATCTCCACGATCCGGTCACTGAGCGGATAGGCCACTCCCACCTCTTCGATGCCGGGTATCTCTTCCCGTAGGGCCGGGGCCAACGGGGCCGGGGCACCATAGTAGACTTCTTTGTTGCCGGCTTCTTCCCAAACCTGATTCACCCGGTAGATCCGGTCCGCTTTTTCGTGGTATTTATCGTAACTCAGCTCGTGCTGAATAAACAGACCGATTAGAATGCAGACACTGAGTCCCAGCGTGAGACCCAGAATGTGCAGCATGGTATTGAGTTTTTGTTTGGCCAGTCGGCGCAGGAGGAAGCGTAAATTGTTATTCATCGTCAGGTGATATAGGTTTTCAACAGCCCACTTTCGGTGGCCTTTGATGGTAGAGTAATTGAAAAACCGGAGTACGTCGATAGCGTAGCGCTTGCGGGCTCGTTCGATTCCCAGTAGTCCGACGTTTTCCTCAAAGGATTCATAGAGATCGCCCTGCACTTCTTCCAGCAAATCGGGTGCGCAAAACCAGACCAGGAAGCGGTCGGCCCATTTCGGTGGTTGTGGTGGATGTTGCTCCATATCAGATGCCCAGCTTTAGAATGAGTTCCCAAAGTTGGTTTCGTTGTTCCTGGATCTCCGCCGCTTTTTTGTAACCGTAACGCGTCACTTCGTATAGTCTTTTTCTGCGGCCCCCCCGTTCGGTACTGGCACCGCCCATTTTGGAGGCAGTATAGCCCTTCTTCTCCAGTCGGCGCAGTACGGTGTGGATGGCGCTCAGGGAGATCTCCTGTCCGAATTGTTTAACATATGCATCTCTTACGGTGATCCCATAGGCTTCATCCTTTACCAGGATCACGATGAGCAATACCATTTCTTCCAGGTTGCCGAGCCGGTCTTGTTCTGCCATTATTTGAATATTTGTAAAACAAATGTAGTGTATTTCTTCAGCTTTTGTAAAATAAATGGAAATTATTTTTGCACTTTTGTAAAAGAAATAGTGTGATAACTCTCATCTAATAAAGAATAGGAGCGATTTTAACGGTGCTGTAAAGAGGTGCATAAACCGCTACATGCTTGCCGCCAACCTGCCGGATTTCTCTAATCCGGCAGGTTTTTTCCAGGCTTCTTGCCGGGCAATATGTTTCACACACAAAAGGACAGATTGTGACGGGAATAGTGGAAAATTGATTACCTTAATCGTCGTGTAAAAAAAGTCCGACCCATATGAAAATTCACCCTCTAATCTACACCCTGGCCATCTTGTTACTGGCCTGCAATCCTTCTGAGCGGGAGATTTCTTCTTCCGGAGTACAAAGTGCAAAAACTAAACACTACCGAACCTACTGCAATCCCATCGACATCGACTACTCCTACATGTCGCATTACCGGGCGGTCAATCAGGTGTCTTATCGCTCCGGGGCCGATCCGGCCGTGGTCAATTTCAAAGGTCGCTTCTACATGTTTGTTACGCGCTCACACGGCTACTGGGCTTCCGATGACCTGAGCAACTGGACCTTTATCCGGCCGCAAAGCTGGTATTTCAACGGCAGTAACGCACCGGCCGCAGCGGTTAAAGGTGATAAGATTATTGTGTTAGGCGACCCTTCCGGACAAGGTGCAGTGATTGAAACCGATAACCCGGAAGTAGGCAACTGGACCACCAACTTCTCTGTGATCAATACTTCAAACGGTGTGCAGGACCCCGACCTCTTTGTCGATGATGATGGCAAGGTCTACCTTTTCGAGGAATCCTCCAATGTCTGGCCGATCCGTGGGGTCGAGTTGGATGCCGAAAACTATTACGTGCCAGTAGGGGAGGAGAAGGATTTGCTCTATCTACACCCCGATGAACACGGTTGGGAGCGCTTCGGACAGGATCATAGATCGGAGATCAAACCCTTTATCGAGGGCCCTTGGATGATGAAGCACGACGGCATTTATTATTTGGAATACGGGGCTCCGGGCACGCAGTGGAATGTTTATGCCGATGGCGTCTACACCAGCAACCATCCGCTCGGACCATTCGAATATGCCCCTTATAATCCCATTTCCTACAAGCCGGGCGGTTTTCTGAAAGGCTCCGGGCATGGCAGTACGGTCAAAGATAATAACGGTAACTACTGGCATTTTTCCACCATGGCCATCTCGGTTAATTACAAATTCGAGCGTCGCCTGGGGATGTATGCGGCCGGTTTTGAAGAAAATGGCCAGATGTACGTCAATACGGCTTATGGCGACTATCCTCACTATCTACCGGATACAGAAGTAGAGGATCACAAACACCGTTTTACCGGCTGGATGTTGCTGTCGTATCAAAAACCGGTGCGTACCAATTCAGCGCTGGTAGAAGAGGAGGTCAATGTGGTGGATGAAAGTGACTCCGGGTATATGCTGGAACAGATCAGGGAGTTCGGGATTGATAAGATCAATGATGAAGAGATCCGCTCGTATTGGGTATCGGCGGCAAATAACGATTCCATCTATGTGGAAATGGATCTGGAAAAGCCGATGACGGTGAATGCCATTCAGATCAATTTCCAGGATTTCCGAAGCGACATCTACGGCCGGCCGGATACATTGAGGCAACAATTCGTTATACGGACTTCGCTGGATGGGGATCAGTGGGAAACCATCGCCGATTATTCCGATAATCAACGGGATATGCCCCACGCCTACCTGGAACTGGCCGAGCCGGTTGACGCGCGCTATATCCGATACAACCACGTTTACTGTACCAATAATTACCTGTCCATTTCTGAATTCCGGGTCTTTGGCAAAGGGAAGGAAACGCCGCCCGCCACCCCTGCCAATTTCACGGCAAAGCGCCAGGATGATCGTCGCAATGCCGATCTGGACTGGGACGATGTGCCCGGGGCGACCGGCTATGTGATCTACTGGGGGATTGCTGAAGACAAACTAAATCTATCGGCCCTGATGTATGGTCAGTCGGAATACGAACTGAGGGCCCTGAACACAGGTCCCGGCTATTATTACCAGGTGGAAGCATTTAGTGAAAACGGGATATCGGAACGGAGTGGAGTTCTATTTACACCATAAACTATGTCGAATACTTTTGACCGGATAAGAGCGTATTACGATCAATTCGATGAATGGAGCCGATTGGATGCTCCGTCGGGGATCATCGAAAAAGAAGAGGTGTTGCATATTGTTTCGAGCTATATTCCCTCGGGTGCCCATATCCTCGATCTGGGGGCGGGCCCCGGTCGATATGCCATTGAGTTCGCAAAAATGGGATATTCACTCACCCTGGCAGACCTGTCGGAACGTTTAATAGAGC
Source organism: Lewinella sp. (assembly GCA_020436695.1). Classification (GTDB taxonomy): domain Bacteria; phylum Bacteroidota; class Bacteroidia; order Chitinophagales; family Saprospiraceae; genus Flavilitoribacter. The sequence continues at coordinate 11,171 of JAGQXH010000073.1, forward strand.
TCGCTAAAACTGAATTTACCAAAGCCTCTCTCATGGATGCGGTGGAAGGGTTTCACGTAGCTAATGCGACCGATCTGGATATGTTTAATTCCAACCGTTTTGACGCTGTATTTTGCTGTGGTCCGTTCTACCACATCGTTGAAGCCAAAAGCCGGATTGCTGCGGCGCGGGAAGCTATTCGGGTTTGCAAACCCGATGGCGTATTGATCATTGGTTTTATCCCACGGTTTTCCGGATTGGCCGGTCTGCTATTTCGAGCGGCAAATAGAGATGACCAGGTAAATAGCGCTGTCTTTAAGCGGTTGGCCGAGGAGGGCGTTTTTCACAATGCCGGTTCAGAAGGGTTTCAGGAAGGATATTATCCCAAGGTGGAGGAAATGGAGTTGTTTTGGGGCGATCAGGGCTTGAGCGGGATCGAAGTGTTCTCCACCCGAAGTTTTATGCATCAGAATGAACAACATCTCATCTCTATACGGGACAAGGACCCGGAACTTTTTGAAGCCATTATAAACGCACACCGAAGGGTAGCTACTTTGCCGGCTTTTATTGAAGCAGGAGGGCATGCCCTATTGGTTGGCAAAAAATCGCAATTTCGATATTGAATAGATCTTTAAGCTTTTTCAACCCGACTACAAAATGGATCTGCACGAATTACTGGATACTAACTATGGCCCTAATGGCGACGTTCTGTTGCGACAAGAACTCATCTCCGGTATTGATCCGGGCGCTTGTCTCAAAGGGGAAACCCTGCTGCACGTTGCTGTACGCAGGCGCCGATTGAATGCGGTGGTCATTCTGTTAGAATATGGAGCTGACATTAACGCGTTGAATGCGCATGGAAAAACCGCCTTCGCGCACGCGCTTCGGCGTGGATTTGATGAGGTCGCCGGCTTTTTACAGGAAAAAGGGGCCAAAACAGCACTTAATGCAGCGGACCAATTCGCCGTGGCCGTAGTAAATGGCCGGTACGATGAAGCCCGGGCGATCATTAAGCAACATCCCGGTTGTGTGCATACCGGCAATCCCGAGGAAGACCGGCTTCTGGCGGATGTGGCCGGGCGAAATCGGATCGAAGCGGTGACGCTATTGCTGGCCGCAGGGGCCGATCTGACGGCCCGCGGTTTGGATGACGGAACGCCGCTTCATCAGGCTGCCTGGTTTGGCCAGCCCGTGAATGCCCGTTTATTACTCGATGCGGGAGCACCCCTGGATATTTTTGACAAAATACATACCAGTTCTCCGATCGGCTGGGCAGTGCATGGCGCCCGCTATTCCGGAGGTGCCGATATTCGCCGGGGAGTATACGTTGAACTGGTGCGGATGCTGCTTGACGCCGGCTCCAGTCTTCACTATCCGGATGCCCCGGATGGTGATGCTTACCTGCGACGCCTTAAGAATGACGCTATACCGGCAATCCGTGCGATCTTGCCCGTAACCGGTAATTAATCACTGATCGAACAAAAGGACGGTAAAACACCAGGTATGAAACCATTTTTCCAAGATATTTTCAAGTACCATCATCACTTCAATCAGCAATTGGCGGACTTGTTCATTGCGGAAAAAAAACGGATCAGCGCAAGGACCATACCCTTATTTTCTCATATCGTTAATGCCCATCAGATCTGGAATTCCAGAATACTGGATCTGACTCCTTTCGGGGTACACCAGATCCATACCCTGGATAACTGTAAAGAAATTGACCGGACAAATCTGGCCGATACGCTGCATGTCCTGGCGGACTTTGCACTGGATACGCCGATATCCTACAAAAATTCGAAGGGTGATGCCTTTGTAAATTCTGTTCAGGAGATCTTATTTCACGTTGCAAATCATAGTACCCACCATAAAGGGCAACTCATTTCAGATCTGCGGCAACAGGGGATCGAACCGCCGGTGACGGATTATATTTTTTACAAAAGATGAGGCCTGCGGCCGGTTACCAGACAAAGGTCACTGCCGAATGCTCCGGAATATCATATGAAAAACCGGTCTTCCCGTTGGTGACGTATATTTCTTCTGCCTGCTGCCCGTCATTATAGGCCAACAAGACTATCGAACCGTCCGTGTTGCGGAAAGCAGTGCTGTGGATACTACTGTTACTGCTCACCAGATCAATTCTCCGTGCATCAGGAGTGACGAATTTTCCGATCTGCCCGATAATATAATAGGATACATTTCTGGTAAAACTGGTCGAACTGTTGATGGTGATTGCACCCAAACATTCACTGCAGCCGCCCGGAGTGCGGGGACCGTAATTAGCATCGGTAGCCAGATTCCATTCAAATACGGATCGGGACCAGTTGTTCATCGAACCGATCACCACATTGCGCATATGCCAGCCGAAGTCGCCATTGAAATTGCCGTTCGAACTGGTAAATTGTTCGGTGAAAAAGACATCCTTGCCGGTAGCATTTCGGACCGTAGACATGGCCGAAATATCTCCTGCATACAGGTGGAATGCGGCACCACCTGTATAACTACTGTTGTTCAGTACCTGAATGGGATAGGCTGTATTATCGCAATTATGATCGAAGGCGATAATCCCGGTGGACAGCCCGGCCTGTTGCAGGGCAGGACCGAGATGATCGTTGATAAAAGTAATCTGTTCGCCGGCATTCATCAGCATGCTGGGTTCATTATTGGGGTTTTCCGGTTCGTTTTGTGGCGTAACGGCCCAGATGTTGATGCCCTGACCCTGCATGGCCTGCAAATACTTGACAAAATACAAGGCATAGGCATCGTAATAGGTGGGATCAAGACTACCACCGATCCAGGTTCCATTGGTCTTCATCCAGGTAGGGGCCGTCCAGGGGGTAGCCAGAATGAGCAGGTCGGACTTGATAGCCAGGATGTCCTGAAGTAGCGGAACGACATGCGTGAGATCCGGACCGGCCAGGCTGAAATTGGCCATGTTAACATCTCCCGGGGTCTCATCGTAGGTGTAAGTGGAATTGCTCAGGTCCGATGCGCCAATACTGATGCGGAGTGCGGAAATACGCAGGCCATTATTGCCGAAAAGTTCATCGAGTAAAGCGGCTCTTTCCGTTGTACCCAGGCCGTTGATCACCTCTGCGCTGCCCTGGGTCAGGCAAAAACCAAAACCCGCAATCGACTGATAGCTTGTATTTGCATCGAAAGTAATAGTATTGGAGCCATTACTACCGGACCCACTAAAGTCAATATCGGCCTGTTGGGCCAATAGCGCATTCTCATCTCCTCGGGTGAGCCAGGGGGTTACCGTTTGTGATTGAAGGATGAGGAGGTTTGATGCGTAGAGTAACGTAAAAAACAGGCCGGATTTTCGCATGTTGATCCTTATAGTTATTGCTTACTGCTGCTAAATTAGCTGAGAGGATCGATCTTTCTCACTATTTAACGAATTTCCCCTAGGATCGATCTAATTTTATGGTTTTTCCTGCCCAATATCGCTTAATATTGAGCCAATCAAAAACACAGCCTATGAAAATCAGGAGTAGTTCAGCTCGGGGTAATTTCAAGATCATGAACGGCAACTGGGAAGTAGTGGAGTTGCAATTCGAAAAATGGTATTCGCATAAGGCAGTGGCCAGATACCGGGGACAGCAGATTGAGATCTGTCCTAAAGGGTTTTGGAGTAATAGATTTGAGATCATCAAGAACGGAAAGCAGATCGGATTTATCAAATTCGAATGGAAAGGAGGCATGGTGCTGCAACTGGAGGATGCCGATGGACAGATGCACCGCTACGTAATGAAACCCAAAGGCGTGCTCAAATTCCGTTTTGAACTGACTAATGAGGCCGGAGAGTTATTACTGGCTCTGCGTGCTGATGGTAAATGGTACAATCCCGGAATGTCTTATGCTATTGAAAGGACCGAACAGGAGCTGCCTTTTGATGAGGCCGAATTCCTCCTCTATTGCGGTTTTACGGCAAGGGTACAGATGCAGCAAATGGCCGCGTAAATGATCAGCTTGTTGAAACAAAATACATGAAGATAAATCCAAAAAACACCAAATACCTGGAATGGGTGGCGATGGCTTTCCTGCTTTTCGGCACCCTCCGGCTTTCTCGGGAATGGACCTTGATGGAAAACCTGAAACCGACCACCCCGGAAGAAAAATATCTGATGTTCGCCGGAATCATAGTCATGATCTTTGTCGCGCTGGCGGCACATGAATTGGGGCATTTGATCACCGGTCTTTTGGAGGGATTCCGGTTTGAGCTTTTTGTGGTGGGGCCCTTGGGGATCAAAAGGGATGGAGATCAGATTAAGCTGTATTTCAATAAAAATCTGGGGCACTACGGTGGCGTGGCCGCTACCTCACCAGTGGATGATCAACCGGATAATGCCCGAAAATTGGCCAGGGTTTTACTGGCCGGCCCGCTGGCCTCCATTCTGTTTGCCGTTTTTTGTTTTTGGCTGGCCAATCTGGCCGGGAAGCCCCTGGGGTTTAGTCTTTACACCGGAGGCGTCATTTCCGTAGCCATATTTTTTGCTACTACCGTTCCATCCAGAACGGGAATGTTTTTTACCGACCGGAAGAGATATCAGCGGCTGGTAAAGCCGGGAAAAGACCAGGATGTAGAACTGGCTATGTTAAAGATCTTGGGCAGATTCTCCAGAGATGGTTCCTATAAGCAGGTCGATCAAAAGGATATCGAGCTTCTCGTGAATGATGATCTGCCATTTGTGAAATTCATGGGCTTGTTCAACCTGATATGCTTCCAACTGGAGCATTTCGGTGAAGTACCCGAGGATACAGTACGTCAGTACCGGGCGATTGCCGGACAAATGTCAAAGAATGTAGTCCTGTTGTTTGACCGTGAGATCGAGAATTACCGGGAAAAATTCGTCGGTATGAATGCTGAATAATGCCGGATTGGACATTTCCCCGGGTGCAAACCAAAAAATCAATATTCTATCATACAGGGGAATGTTACCAGTTGCCGGTTAATCAGTTGACGAACCGGCAACTGGTAAGATCCATCCCTACTCCGTCCGCAAAGTATCTACCGGATCGGCCAGCGCCGCCCGGATACTCTGAAAGCTCACCGTAGCAAAAGCGATCCCCATGGCCAGTACACCGGCCAGCGCAAAATACCACCAGGGAATGGTGATTCGGTTGGCAAAGCTTTCCAGCCATTGCTGCATGGCATACCAGGATAGGGGCGTAGCGATCAGCAGGGCGAGCACGATCAGCTTTAGGAAATCCTTGGACAATAAGCCAACGATATTACTCACAGAGGCTCCGAGTACCCGGCGCACTCCAATTTCTTTCTTTTTGCGTTCGGTCATGAAAGTGACCAGGGCAAAAAGTCCGAGGCAGGATACGAGGATCGCTAAACCGGAAAACAGGGTGAATACCCTACTGAATCGCTGTTCGGAAGCATACAACTGGTTGAAATGATCATCGAGAAAGAAATATTCGAAGGTATTCCCGGGAAAAAGATTGGACCAGATCTGCTCTATACCGGCAAGCGAACTGGATAGTTCGTGCGTCGTCAGTTTAATGGAGTAATAAGTGGGGCGCCGATCCGCCGGCTTCGACCGGAGCACAAGCGGCTCTATCGCCGCCTTGGCCGATTCTTGATAAAAGTCTTTCAATACGCCAATAATGGTAAACTGCTCGCCCCAAAATTCGATGCTTTGACCGATGGCCTCTTCCGGAGAATTGAAGCCTAACAGGGCCGAGCCCGTTTCGTTGAGCAAACAGGCCGTCCTGCTATCACTTCCCATCACATTGGACATATGCCGGCCGGCCGCCAGTTCCATTTCATACAGCTGCGTATAATCAATGTCGGCAGCCATCACGTGAAAATTTTCCGATTGTTCTTCGGCCATGCCCAGGCGGTGTACACCACCCGCTGTCCACCCGAATGACTGGCCGGGAATGGATGTTGATCCGGCCAGTTTTTTGACATTGGCTATGTTTTCGATCTTCTCTTTGAAAAGCTCCGATTTATCGGCAAGCGTGGAATCAATCACCGTTGGCCCCTTCAGAATAAGCGTCTGGTCGATATTGAGTCCTAGTTTGGTATCCTGGAGATAATGTAGCTGCCGGTAGACGATCAGGGTGCCGACGATCAAGGCCACAGATGCAATAAACTGTATCGTTACCAGCCCCTTGCCCAACCATTTACTCCCCCCGCTCCGTTTACCGGTAAAACCGGGCTTAAGTACTTTGATCGGCTTAAATGAAGAAAGGAAAAAAGAGGGATACAGCGCCGATAACAGCGTGCCGACCAGCAGGATGAAAGCGGTGAGGAGCAACAATCTACCGTCTGAAAAAAGTGATTGTTTGATCTCTTCGCCGATCAGCGACTCGAAAAAGGGCTGTAAGGCGCGAACCAGAATAAAAGAGCAGAGGATCGCAAAGACATTCAGCAGGGCCGCTTCGGTAAGGAATTGTCCGATGAGTTTATTAGGACTACCGCCCAATACTTTGCGCACACCCACTTCACGGGCCCGCAACTCTGAATTGGCTGTCGATAAATTAATGTAATTAAACCAGGCGATTAGCAATACACTGATACCGATGATGAAGAGGAAATTGACTACCCGGCCATTGCCGTTGGCCTCGGCTTCGATAAGGTAATTGGAAGTCAGGTGAATATCGCGTAGCGGTTGCAGGTAAAAGGCAATACTTTCCCGGGTTTGAACGTCATAGGCTCTTTCGACAGCATCGGGAATTTTGACTTCCAGCGCCTTCCAATCGGTATTGGGCTTTAGGAGCAGGTAAGAATAGAAACCATCCCAGCTCATGGCTGTTTCAGTGTCCTGGCCTTCATAGTATACATCCGAAAAGGTGATGTAGGAAAGCAGGAGATTGAACTTCAGATGTGAATTGGCGGGACAATCCGCAAAAACGCCCGTCACCTTATATCTTTCGGTCTCATTCCGGGTAATGGTC
>JAGQXH010000740.1 GCA_020436695.1 Lewinella sp.
ATACTCAGTTCCTGTTGTGGTTTGAAAATACGCAGGTAATCAAGGTTGAGATCTATATTATTGCTAGAACGGAGCCCGTCAATGTTTCGCAAGCTGGTAGATTGCAGCATATCATCTGCATAAATCTCAGTTGTTTGCAACTGTTCGCGAGCGAAGCGACGGACCCCGTATCGAACACCACCAGAGAGGAATTGATTCTTGCTTATATCGTAGTCCAGGCCGAGGTTATAGCGACCGAAGAGGCCGTTATCCTTGGCGTCGGCAAATTGATTGGTCACATTGCTTATTCCATTAACTAACGTTGTTTGCTGCATGTCTGTTTCAGCCTTGTTGTAAAACATTCGACCATGGCCGCCCAACGTCATACCAAAGTTACCTTTTCGAAGACTACCGTTCAGGCCCAGATTGGAACCCCTCAGACCGACACCGGTATCCACGTTAAGATAATAACCTTCCAGGTTATTCTTCTTGGTGATGATATTGATGATGCCGCCCGATCCTTCCGCATCATACTTGGCAGAAGGGGAAGTGATCACTTCCACCGATTTGATCATGTCGGCAGGGATCATCCGCAGTGCGTCGGCTACACTCGCAGCAATGATAGTAGAAGGTTTATTGTTAATGAGCACGCGGATATTGGAAGTACCCCGCAATGAAACGTTCCCTTCCAGGTCAACCTGCAACAGCGGCACTTTGCGCAAAACATCAGCCGCATCACCTCCCTGCGCCAGGTTATCTTGCTCTGCGTTATACACCATACGGTCCACTTTTTCTTCGATCAGGGCCTTTTGCGTAGTTACCGTAACCTCCTCCAGTGTCTGGGCTCCCTGCCCCAGCCGGATCTCCCCCAGTTGAACGGTTTTTCCGTCAGTGACTTCCACATCATCGATCATATTTTTGTCATACCCGAGGAAAGATACTTCTACCCGGTAGGTTCCGTCGGCCAATCCTTCCAGCGTGAATGCGCCTTTATCATCTGCGACAGTACCGTCGATCAGATCTCCGCTGGACTGCAGGTACAAAGTAATCGTGGAAAATTCTACTCCGGTGCCGCTGGCATCGTCTACTACAACTCCGCTTATTTTACCTTTGCCGCGTGCGTTCTTGGAAAACAGCTGAGAAACACCCCCAGAATTATCTGCCGGAGGCTGGGCAAATGTGTTCAGGTTAAAGGCGATCATAGAAAAAAACAGTAGGATGTACTTCATTTTGTTTTGAATTTCCTGCAAATGTGCATGCTTTTGTAATGCTAATTATAGAGGATCTGCCAATGAGGTCAACAAATCGATCATCCGGTGAAATGAGGCGAGCATCCGGTATGATCGAATGTTTTGGGGCAATTGCAGACTCAAAAGAGGGAGTTATCGATCAAATGGGCTATAATTTGCCGGATCGGCTGAATGGGAGTACTTTTTCCCTACTTTAACCTAATTTTAGGTTCGATTTTGACAACAACCTACTGATAGGTGAGCCAGAAATTTATAAACGATAATTGATGGGAGTTAAAAGATGACATGCAAAAGACCCACTCCATCAATTATCGATCATCATCAATCATGATCGATGTCCTTCGTTCAAAGGCATAAGAAAACACTGATACACGTCGCCTTTTGGTGCGTGTATGCTTCCTTTTTTCTCTACCAGATCACTTTTGCGCCCAGTGGAAAAGAACGCTCATGGAGTAATGTGCTGGAAGATTTCGGACTGCACATGATCGTTATGATCGGTATCAGTTACATCAATTACTTTGTGTTTTTGCCTAATTTACTTCGCGATAAAAAGCTGAGACGTTACCTTCTTTCTTTTTTGCCGGTCTTCATCGTGTTAACTTATCTTTTCCTGAAGGGCAAGCAATGGATCCTTGCCGATATTGTTCGCAATACGGACTGGCTCTACAGCTTTCGCTTCGGGCTGAATGTATACCTCAGTACCCTTTTCATCGTCGTGTTCGTCGGTCTGTTACGCTTCGTGGAAGACTGGTTCGAACTGGAGGCGAATAAAAAAGAGATGGAAAATGAGCGTCTCACTTCCGAACTGCGCTTTCTCAAAGCCCAGATCAATCCGCATTTCCTGTTCAATACCCTCAACAATCTCTATTATCTGGCGTTTAAACAATCCCCTAATACCACTGAGGTGATCGCCAAACTGTCGCAGATGATGCGCTATATGATCTACGACAGCAATCATCCGCGGGTACCGCTGGATAAGGAGATCGAATACATGAGCAACTACATCAGTCTGGAGAAGATGCGGCTCAATGATGAGGTGCCCATCAGTTTCGAGGTCAGGGGCAATACCGAGGGTGTAATGATCGCACCGCTCATATTCATCACTTTTCTGGAAAATGCCTTCAAACACGGCGTCAGTAATACGGCAAAAGACAGTTGGGTGGAAGCTCATATTCAGATCGACGGCAAAGTATGCACTTATCTGGTAGCGAACAGGAAGATTACCGAGCCGGCTAAAACCGTCACCGAAAAATCGGGTATTGGCCTGCAAAATCTAAAACGCCGGCTGGAATTGACCTATCCGAACCGTTATGATCTCAACATTGAAGACCTGCCGGACGTCTACCGGGTTAAGCTTAAACTGCGCATGGAATGAAAATGACCTGCATTATCGTAGAAGACGAGCCCATGGCCCGGAATCTGCTGCAAGAGTACATTGATAAAATCCCTTCCCTGGAATTGGTACGTGCCATAAGTGATCCGCTGGAAGCCATGAATGTACTGCGCGAGCAGGAAGTTGACCTGTTGTTCCTGGATGTGCAAATGCCCCATCTTACGGGAATATCCCTGTTGAAAGTACTGAAAACGAAGCCCATCGTTATCCTTACCACTGCCTATTCCGAATATGCGATCGAGGGATACGAACTCGACGTAACGGATTATTTGTTGAAACCCATTACCTTCGAACGCTTCCTGAAAGCGGTGGAAAAAGCCTCGGCTATCCGGCAGAAGGATATTCAGATCGAGCCCCCAAAAACTTCAATACCGGAAAGGAATCCTACAGAGACGGAAAGTTCATCACCTCATTTTATCTTTGTCAAGGATGGGACCAAACTGGTCAAACTGCGTTTGAGCGATATCATGTACATTGAAGGGCTGAAAGATTATGTGAAGATCCATACCCCGGGGCGCAACATCACCACCTTACAACGGTTGAAAACTCTGGAAGACATGCTTCCGACGGATAAATTTATTCGCATTCACCATTCCTATATTATTGCGGTGGAGTGGATAGATGTCGTTCACCGGGATCAGGTCGAGATAGGAAGTGATTCGTTGCCCGTCAGCGATACCTACCGGAAAGGGTTCCGGGATTTCATCACTGATCCCCGATTTGGGCTTAATGAATAGTACAATAATACATTTGGAAAATCAACTTCAACAAAATGAGAATTGCACCATTTAGACTATTATTTTTCCTCGGTAGTCTGGGTTTGATCACCCTGTATTCCGCCTGTAATTCCGGTTCGGCCGGTATGGCATCCGACGATCCGAATACTCCACCGGACGAAAACCGCTTCACCGTTTCGGTGATCACCCAACCCGGTGAGCTCGACGAACCTATGGCCTTTACTTTCCCGACCAAGGATCGTATCCTGCTGGTAGAACGCAAGGGCGGTGTCAAATCGGTAGACCTCAACACAAATGAGGTGAAGAGCATCTTCAATGTGCCGGTAAATACCAAATACACCAATAAAGAAGGCGTATCCCGGGAAGCGGAAGAGGGATTGATGGGCATTATTGCCGACCCGAATTTTGAGCAGAATCATTGGATCTACATGTACTACGCTGATCCCGATGAGATCAAGCACGTATTGGCCCGTTGGGAACTGAACGGCGATGAGATCGACCCCGCCAGTAAAAAGGTGATGCTGGAAGTTCCCACCCAACGCGAAGTATGCTGCCACACCGGCGGGGGAATGGCGTTCGATGCACAGGGGAACCTCTACCTGACCACTGGAAATAATACAGCCAATCCACCAAGCGGCCTGTCCAATCTGGACGAACGCCCCGGTGAAAAGAATTCCGACGATCAGCGTACGGCCGGCAACACCAATGACCTGCGGGGCAAGATCCTGCGCATTCACCCGCAGCCCGACGCCAGCTATACCATTCCCGAAGGCAACCTCTTTCCGGAAGGCACGGAAAAAACCCGGCCGGAGATCTATACGATGGGGCACCGCAATCCCA
>JAGQXH010000741.1 GCA_020436695.1 Lewinella sp.
TGCTTGCCGTAATTTTTGCCCAGTCGCACGATGATCACCTCCTTTTCAGGATGTACATAGATATACTGCCCCAGATGGCCAAGCGCAAAATAATGAATAGCCGGTTGCCCATCCGTAAGTGTACTGCGATCAATATCGATGCGGTGCCACCATTGGTTGGAGTAGCGGAAGTTGTTCTTGGCTTTATAATGGGTGGCTGCGTCTACCCACGCTTCCGGTACGATCTGCCGTCCCTGCCAGTTGCCTTTATTTAGATACAATCGGCCGAACTTGGCAAAATCGCGCGTCCGGGCATTGAGACAGCAATAGGCTTTGGCAGTTTTATTTCGTTTGCTGTCCACACTCCAGCTAGCATCGTATTCCATACCCAGCGGTTGCCAGATCTTTTCTTCCAGATAGTCAAAAACCGGCCGACCGGTTGCCTTTTCCAGGATCAGGGACAGGATCTGTGTATCGATGCTCCGATAGTCAAAACGTTCATCGGCCGGTCGGGCAATCTCTAGATTACGGGTATATTTTTTGATGTTAAGACCGTAGTAATATTTAGCGATCAGGCCGAAAGGGCTGAAATAGTTCTCTTCGAATTTTATACCTGAGCGCATATCCAGCAGATCCTGAATGGTGATCTTCTCGAAACCGTCATTTTTAAAATCGTCGAGGTAGTTTGTGATCGGGTCATTAACACTCTTGATATAACCTTCTTCGATGGCAATGCCCATTAGGGCAGAGACGAAGGATTTGGCCATTGAAAAAGAAGTATGGGGCGTATCTTCTTCGTATTTGCGAAAGTACTTTTCGTACACGATGGTGTCTTTGTGAATGATCAGCAGAGCTACGGTTTTGTTATCGGTCAGTGCCTGCTCAAAATCCATCGGCTGTCCCATGATACTCACTTTTTTAGGCGCTTTACGTTCCGCTATATCCGGTGGGGATGGGATGAAATGAAAAGGCTCATCACTTTTTGCTACCGGCTCGGATGGGAATTTATACTGGTCGTTGGTATCCGAGAAATTCCAGATGAAAAAACGACCTACATGGCAGGAGGTGAGTGTAAGCAGCAGGCCGGATAATAAACACAAGAAGAGAACACGCATAGCTTTGATGTTGTGATGCTAGGATGTAATACCAGGCGCAAAACGTTTTAGGCGAGCCAAATCGCTTAGGCCGGTATATCTGATGGTGAGCAAAAATAAGAATTACCCCTCATTCGTATTACTCCCCTGTGTATAACAAATTGTTCAGCAAGTAGTCATGAAAAACCTGCCGGATTGGAGAAATCCGGCAGGTTGGCGGCGCGTCCTGCCGAATTTTCCTCAATCCGGCAGGTCTAAAATGCAGGAACAAAACTAGAACATAAGCATTTACTAACCATTCGTTGTATCAAAAAAACGTTTTGCTACACTCAGCGTGCGCAAGGTCTCCTTTTTCTTCCACTGATGTGCATACATGCGGCTGAGGATGTTTTCCAGCAGTTGTACTGCCTCGAAAATGAACGGACCTTTGTTGAGCATGACGCATTCGGCGCGGTTGGCCATGGCTGCGTCGGTGATTTCGGCCCGGGAGGCCGTTCCCTTTTTGGCCAGTGATTCCAACACCTGTGTCGCCCAAATAATGGGAATATGAGCAGCTTCACAAATCCAGAGGATCTCTTCCTGGACTTCGGAGATGCGTTCCCAGCCCACTTCTACGGCCAGGTCTCCACGGGCGATCATCACACCAATGGCCGGGTGCTTCATGGCCGTGAGTAACAGCGCGGGCAGGTTGTTGAATGCCGCCTGATTTTCGATCTTCAGTACAATGCCGATATCGGGACGATCCAACTCCAACAGTTTTTGGCGAAGCGTTTCTACATCCACTGGATAACGCACGAAGGAGTATCCGACAATATCAGCGTATTGGGCCACAAAAGGCAATACACTGAGATCTTCATCGGTAAGGGACGGTAATTTGAAATCGGTTTCCGGAACATTGATGCCTTTTTCGGCTCTCAAACGGCCGCCTTTTAAGCCGGTGTGCGTGATTTCCAGCAACGCGTGATCTTCTCTGACAAATTTTACCACGGCACCGATTTTACCATCATCAAACCAAATGGGTTGTCCTTCTTCCAGCCCCTCGAATACCTGAGGAAGCGTGATGGATATCTTTGCGGGCCGGAGAATGTGTCCATCTTTGGAATGTATGGCATTACGCCCGAGTATGGAGTTGCTGTGGAGATGCAATGGGTCTCCAATCTCCAGTGAAATATAGTCGATTACCTTTTTCCCTTTTTTCTTTTTGCCGATCACTGCAACTTCACCCGTCCTGATCTTCGGTCCGGCGAGATCCATATATACCTTGCAGCTTTTACCAAGTTCTGCTTCTCCCCGGCGAATGTTATCGATCATTTTTTTCCAGACGATCTCGTCGTCGTGTCCACAATTGATGCGGGCTACATTCATTCCGCTGTTCAGCAAATGACACACCAGATCGTAATTATCGGCGGCCTCACTGGGCATGGTTACCATAATGTGCGGCCGGTGTTTAGCACTATTGCCAAACAGGTTGATGGTGTTCCTCTGTAATTTTTCCCAACTGCTAAGTACGGTGGTCTTGTGTTCATGATGTAGTTGATCCCCATAGTATCGCCTGCCGGTCAGCAGGTATAGCAGGTGCAGTACGTTATCGATATTGGCTAGCGTGTAACGCTCGGACGTGCCAATGGAGGAGAGACCTATTTTGGAGAGTTCTGCCTGCAGGTCGCGCAGGTTGAAAGTACGCAGTGCCAGATAGCGGATGAGGTTTCGGGCGCTATCAATGTGTTGAGGATGCAATTCCCGAAGCCAGGAGTTGTATTCCTCTTCCCTTTGTGCGATCGTTTTTCTTACATCCAGCATTTGCTGAATGATAGATTGGATCTTTTCTTCCTCATATAATGAGATCGTTGCAACTGGTGATGGAGTCATGGCGGAAGATTTTACAGGGTGAAAACATTCCAGGATACAAATAGATTTGCTGTTACAATATTATGCCTTATTGAGCTATGAGGTTGTGATTTAAATCATTCCGCTCCTTATTTGCCGTCTTTACCCGTAGAAATCGTTAATAAAAAGCATTTGGATCATTTTTTTTGGAAGATTCATAAACAATGATTTTTCGATACTGTTTGTATTGTTAATAATAGTAAAACTATTATATTGTGATGTAAAACTACGTGATATGAATACTTCGGAATTCGTTTGTGATTTCAATAAATTTTCCCACTATCTGAAAGCATTCGCACTGAAACTGACCAAGGATATTCATCTGGCGGAAGATCTTTACCAGGATACGGCGCTTCGGGCTTTCAGACACCGGGATAAATACACCGCCAAAACCAACATGAAGGCCTGGCTAAGTACGATCATGAAGAATACTTTCATCAATGAATTTCGCAAAAGGAAACGTTGGGAGAAAGTAATGGTTAATACGAGTGAGGATCACATGCTGGAATCGGAAAGTAAGTGTACCTGGAATGCCGGTGAAGAACAGGTAAGAGGAGAAGTACTGGAGCAGGAGATCGAAAAACTGGAAGACCCGCTACGCATTCCTTTTCTCCTGATGATCAAGGGCTACAAATACGAAGAGATCGCCCATGTAATGGATCTGCCGCTGGGCACGATCAAGAGTAGGATCTTTATGGCCAGAAGAAGATTAAAGGATAAACTCAGGGTATTATACGGACATCAATTACTGGAAGAAATGGCTGCATAAAACCAAATGATAATGGATCATTTGTTTATCAACTTAAAGATCAATGATAATCTTTTTTTGAAAGATCCTCAGCAGACGGAACTGGGCAGGAAGATCATTGAAAGCAGTGTACAACTCATTGATGAAATGGGGCTGGAGCAGTTTACTTTCAGGAAACTGGCAGATGTCATACAATCCACGGAAACTTCCGTTTACCGGTATTTTGAAAATAAACACCAGCTTTTTGTGTATCTACTCAACTGGTACTGGGAATGGATGATGGTGCGAATCGATCTCAATACGCTCAATATCTCCAATCCCGCAGTGAAGATGAAGATCATCCTGAATGTTATGGTCGATACCGCCAACCGGAATACCGCCATTGAATTTGTGGATGAAGAGGCCCTGCATCGTATTGTCGTCACAGAGGGGACCAAAGGGTATCACCATAAGATGGTGGATGAAGAGAATAAAGACGGATTTTTCCA
>JAGQXH010000742.1 GCA_020436695.1 Lewinella sp.
CCCATCTGGGATATGATCCGGATGGTTGCTACTGCCCGCATCGTTATGCCGCAGAGTGTGATCCGCTTGTCGGCAGGGCGCACCAATATGAGCTATGAAGGCCAGGCGTTATGCTTTATGGCCGGAGCCGGCTCTATCTTCGCCGGCGATAAACTGCTCACCACGCCCAATCCGGAAATGTTCGAGGATCTCGAAATGTTCCATCTGTTGGGACTAGAGCCGACCGCTCCTTTTGCCAAAGGAGAGCGCCCCGAAGTGGTAGACAGAGCGGCCGCAGAACAAGGCAAGACAGAAAAGGAAAAATGGAGCCGCCCGGGGCATAAGATAGCCGCTAATGTACAATATACCAAGGCAGCTAAAATCAAGAGACAGACGGAGAAAAAATAAGACGGTTGACGGCTACTCGTTTACCGTCTGTAGTTCACCGTCTACCGTCAAAAAATCATGTGGCAAAAACTTCGAAAAATAGGCCTTTGGATAATTATTTTGTTCCTTTGTACCGTGGCGGGCATCTTCGTATGCCACCGTCTGGTAGAAAGCCGTTCACAGGCTTTCATCTATAACCATCCTGACCAACTACCTCCAAATGATATCGGCCTGGTGCTGGGCACCGTTCCGGAACTGGCAGACGGCCAGCCCAATTTGTATTTTGAAAACCGCATGGACGCCGCTGCCGAATTGTATCGGGCCGGAAAAGTAAAACACCTGCTCGTAAGCGGTGATAACAGTCGTAAAGATTACAACGAGCCGGCAGCTATGCAGGAAGCGCTGATGGAAAGGGGCGTACCGGCCCGGAGTATCACGCTCGACTATGCCGGTTTTCGCACGCTCGATTCGGTGGTGCGTTGCCGGGAGGTTTTCCAGCGGGAACAGTTTACGGTGATATCTCAGCCTTTTCACAACGAAAGGGCCGTCTTCATCGCCCGGGTTTACGGTATGGATGCGATCGGCTATAACAGTGATCAGGTATATCACTTTCGTCGCAGCTGGTTGCGGGTCCGTGAATACCTGGCTCGGGCCAAGGCCGTGCTGGACGTGTATATTTTGCGAAAGCAACCCAAGTATCTGGGAGATAAAATTGATATCGAAATATAAATCCCTGTCGGGAATAAAGATTGAGCCTTATGAAAAGACAACAGATCGTTGCCGGTAACTGGAAAATGAATAATGATCTGGCCGAGGGCAAAGCGCTTGCTGAAGCAGTTGCCGCCCAGGCACCGGTAGCCGGTGTTACACTGGTATTGGGTACGCCTTACATTCATCTGTCGGCCGTAGCCGATATACTCGACGGAGCAGCAGGTATCCATCTCTCCGCACAGAATTGCCACCAGGAGGAAAGCGGGGCCTATACCGGCGAAATTTCTGCCTCCATGTTGAAATCTGTGGGAGCCGAGTATGTGATCCTGGGGCATTCCGAGCGTCGTGAATATTTCGGAGAAGATGAAGCCCTGCTGGCCGCAAAAGTTGATAAAGCGTTGGAACACGGACTTATCCCTATCTTCTGTTGCGGTGAGAAACTAGATATTCGCGAAGCGGGTACCCACGTAGAGCTGGTACAAAAACAGCTGGCCGGCAGTGTTTTCCACCTGTCAGCCGAAGATTTTGGGAAGATCGTTATTGCTTATGAGCCCGTCTGGGCCATTGGTACCGGTCGTACGGCCAGCCCGGAACAGGCGCAGGAGATGCACGCTGCCATCCGTAAGATGATCGCTGACAAATACGGGGCTGAGGTTGCGGAGGCCACGTCCATTTTGTACGGAGGAAGCTGTAAACCCAGCAATGCGGAAGAACTTTTCAGCCAGCCGGATGTGGATGGTGGTCTGATCGGGGGAGCTTCTTTGAAAGCGGAGGACTTTTTGGCGATTGCGGGGAGTTTTTAAATAACTAAATACCCTTTCTGGACTTCCAGGATCTTTGGATCAGCCGTCAATTGATGAGGGAAATGTTCGATCGTCGGCAATGGAGTTGATAGGACTGCCCGATAACAAGTAAACAGCTTTCATGATCTTTTATTTTTAAGAATAAATGGGACCAAACCCAGAAGCACAAGGACTACAGCAGCTATCATCCATTTCTGAGTATGCCATAACCACTCTATCCGGGAAGGGTTTCTGCTTTCGTGGTCTCTGCCTGTTTCAATTTCCCGGACAATCCCAGCTAACTTGATGGTAATCCCCTTTTCTCCGAAACCAATATGCTTGAGGGAAAGAGGTTCTTGTGTATCTACATCCAGTGCCTCTCCTTCGGAAATTTCAATGAGCCTCAATGGCTGTTGGTCTGATCCTCCGATTCGGATCTGCCCAGCTAACAATGTCGGTACAGCGAGGGATTCCAATGGTTGATAAAAGCCAGGTTCAGAAATGAGTAGATTTTGGGCCTCTATCTCAATATTGGCCTTGAATTCCATATCAAAATGTGAAGTCCCCGGGAAGCTGGTAATTCTTACCTCTCTTGCCCGATCTTTACCGGGAAAGAGCCGCATTTGGGTAGGAGCATAAAAGCTGGAAACTCCATCTACTCCTTTCAGCGTGACCATTTCAACTTCGAGATCCATACTGTCCTGGAGGTTCCATTCGCTTCTTAAGCCTTCGTTTTGATGGACGGTCATTTGGA
The DNA here is from genome assembly GCA_020436695.1 of Lewinella sp. Lineage (GTDB taxonomy): Bacteria > Bacteroidota > Bacteroidia > Chitinophagales > Saprospiraceae > Flavilitoribacter. The sequence goes on from JAGQXH010000742.1 coordinate 2,614, forward strand.
CTAAATACGGGGCGTCTTCAGATTGGCTGAAGGTGAGCAAAGCGCCGGGAGCAGGAAAGAGCCTTTCCAACTGCGCCGGTCCAAAATGAACACCGATCCCCGAAATGTTTTCATTCGCTGTAAGAACAATCCCGGAGGTCAGATCTTGCGAAGCATTCCACCGATCGCCGGATTCCTTAGCCCAAAGCAGCCGGTCTCCTTCCAATTCAATTGAGTCAAAATTCTGGATAAAGCAGGACTCCAGTTTACCCCGTGCGAAATTGGCAGGTCCCTCCAAATATTGAAAGGTGAGTCTTTCCACCAACAGATCAGCGTCCATCTTAAAGGAAGACTGCGGTTGTAACAACCACCACAGCAAGCCTGCCGTTACCAGTAGGTATACTACTAGAGGGATCAACCACTTCAGTTTTTTTTTCAGTGCCACCCGGGCGCGTTCCTCGGGGGATCTGGCGTAGAATTGAACGATCCGGATCAATGCTTCTCTAATCCTATTCCACTCCAATTGCACATTTTCGTGAGAAATAGTTCCTTTCCATTCTTGTTGACGCACCTGCTGAAGGCGACCCGAGAGCGATGATACCTCTTCTCTGGTCGTTTCGGATAGCCATTGGCCATTCTCTTGTAATACCTTTGCAACATCCTCCAAATTATCCTCCGCAATTAGTTTTTGGAGTTGTTCGATGAATGGGGGCACCATAAATTTCAAGATTTGGGGAAGTGAAAAAAAGAAAAACTGTAGGTGAAGGGATCTCCTGTTCTTGCTTCTTTCAAATTGATCTCGACCGTATACCAATCTCCATCTTTCTTCAGAGTCTCGAAGGGAATGACGATCGGGAAAACGGTGCCGGAAGACTTCTTACTAATAGCTTGTTCGAGGATAAGCTCAGCGGAGATCTTGGATCGGCCTTTATAAAGACTGAAACTTCCTCCACTGCTGGGACGCCCAAGGCGGATCTGTGCTATGTAAATCTCAGGGGGGGAACTTTCCTGGGGCAAGACGATAAATGCCGGAGCAAAATGGCGATCTGCCTTGTCTCCCAGATAGACCAGCACGCCCAGATTCCGATGATCAATGGACAGTCTTTTTAAAAAATAATCCACCTGCCAATCGGAAAAAGTATTCCAGCCTCCCCGACTTTTCTGATCTTTATCTTCCATCCAATAGAATTGAGACACCCGAAGCTCTTCAGCATGCAGATTATATTCCTCCACATCCGGACTAAAAAAGCGAACCTGCAAGCTTTGTTTTTCTCCAAAAGTGTAGGCCGGCAAATTTCCGGTCAGACTTACCAGGCTGATAGAGGGATTACTCACCTTGCGGGTGTAACTGCCCTCGAACCGATTGCCGCGATCATTGGCCTGATACCATTGTTGGCTGGGCTGTGCCTGTAGAAGGAAGGGAAACAAAAAGAATAGTAATAAAAGAAGTCGCATGATTTTATTGATCTTTTGCCAGTCTGAAACCTACCGGTTGGTTTTCACCGCGATACTCGAAACGTTTATGAATGGAAAGTTGATCGGAATATTCCTGGTAACTGCCACCTTTATTGACCAGTGAAGAATAAACGTAATCTTCCTGGGGG
>JAGQXH010000743.1 GCA_020436695.1 Lewinella sp.
AGACCGGATAAATATTCCACCAGATCTACCAATTCCTGCTGCTCCATAATCGCCTGCAAATTGGCCGTCATCAGCGACTGATCCATAGGCTCGATACCGGAAATGTCCTGGCGGGAAATAACCTGAGAGATCCCTCCCATCATACGCAATGTGATCTCCTCTTCCGTCTCACCTTCCTTATAGCCGCTGAAGACGCCTCCCTGTTTGGTTTTGACCAGATAGCCTTCATAGCCGAAGTTAATCCCGGCGCTGGGATATAGAATGGCAGAATAGAGCGCTCCTTTAGCCAGCTTTCCTCCGATCTGCGATAGGTTAGGGCCGAATTCGGTGCCCTCCTCCCCTATTTTGTGGCAGGTAGCACAAATATTGGTAAATACGGTTTTACCCGAGGCCACATTTCCTTTCATTTCTACCAGCCGGGCTACCGGAGGGAGTATGCCCCCTTTTCCTTCAGAACTGGTCAGGAAGGTTGGAGCTGCTGCCCGTACTTCCGGATCCCAACAGCGCATTAGGTGCAGTACAGCTGCTGTTTTAAGATTGCCCTGCAATTTTCCTTCTCTTACCCGGTCGTAAAGCAGGTGCTGACCCGTCCAGCCATTGCCCAGTGCATTGACCAGCGCATTATTGACCGGAAAGCTTTTTTGGTCTTTGTCAAGTAATCTTGCCCACAATCGCACCAGGCCATCGTTTTGAACGGCCCCATATTCCCGGATCACGGCCAGCTTTTCCTGATCATTCTCCGCTGAATGGAATGCTTCGGCCACCTGCTGTACTCCTCCCAGATCCATGTAGGTGTTGACAGCCTCATTAGCCAGTGCCCGATCATCCGTCTCATGGTACATAGCGAGTAGGGCCGGTAATTCCTGTTTTAGGCTCATTTTTTGTACAGCTTCCAACCATTCGGGAGTACCTTTCAAATCAGGCAATAATTGTTTGATCCGGGCCTGCAAAGCCGAATTTACAGCCAGGTATTCAGCATCAATTGCGCTAAGTGCATACGAGTTGATCTGGGCGGCCAGCGGATGATCCAGTTCGAGCAGGCCGGCAATCGTTTCATTGCGTCCCTCACCGGGTTTAAAATGAAAGGCCCTGAAATAGCGGGCTGCATCGGCCTCGCTTACTTCCGGATCTTTAATAAATTCCGCCATTTTGGCGATCGATCCGGTAGAACGCATTCGCCAATAGATATTTTTAGCCGCCTCATCCAGCGCATTTTCTCCCATATCCGCATCGAAAGCTGATAGGTACATGTTGGGATATTTATCACTGCCCAGGCCCAGCGCTTCCAGATACCAACGATCTTTTCCATCATACCGGCGTGCCAGCCCAGCCCACAATTCGGCCGCTTCCGGCGTACCGATATAACGCAAGGCGATGGCAGCTTCCCGCCGAACAGCCGGCGAGGGGTCCTCTATCAGGAAACTGATCACTGTAGTTAGCTGCTCCGGAGCAAGCTGACGGGTAAGTCGAATACCCAATACCCTGAATCGTTCATCTTCTTCCTGTAGTGCGGCCTGTATATATGCGGCCGGATCTTCGGCTTTCCTGGCCAGGAGCCACAAGGAGCGGGCACGGGCTACATCATCTCCCTCTTTCCAGAGAGCTTGCAGTATTTCATCCGAAGCACTACCGGCTTCCAATTGCCTACTGGCCTGAAAGAAGAGATCCTGGTTGGGGCTGAGGAAGGCCGCTTTCAGGCCTTCAGCATCTTCCAAATCAGGTGTGCCGATCTGATAATGATCGGTCTTGGGTGCAACCCGGTAGATCCGCCCCTGCTGCGCATCTTCCATACGGTGACCTCCTACACCGCCGTCGTACCAATCGGAGATCAACAAAGAACCATCCGGAGCAACCGCGACATCCGAGGGTCTGAACCACTGATCCTTGCTTTTCAGTATCACCAGGCTATCGGCAGTGTAGCCGGCGCCAGCCACACTCACCGGGTAAGCCCGCACTTCATTCTTCAGCGCTTCGCAGTGGATCATTTGATTTTGAAATGCTTCCGGGAGCAGGTGACCTTCGTAAAAGGCCAGTCCGGTGGGCGAACCGGCATAGTTATAACGAAGTACCGGTATCGAGCCCGGATCGTTCTGATGCCAATGCCGCACCGGTATTTCCGGATCCCACCCAATGCGGCGGGTACGCCAGCCGGCACCGGTCATCTCATCGGTATAGCCGTAATTACCGTATTCCAGCAGAAAATTGATGTGCGTACCTCGATTGCCGTCATCGTCGTTGTCAGACTGCCACACATTGCCAAAGGCGTCAACAGCCAGTTCGTAGGGATTGCGAAAATTATGGCCCAACACTTCCACATTAGAGCCGTCGCGGTTGCACCGAAGTGCCATCCCCTGACGATAAGGTTTTCCATTGGTATGAATGGGATTGCCCTCCTGATCCAGAATATAGTTTCCTTTCTTGTCCTTCAGACCATGTACTTCGTTGCCGAAATTGAAATACAGGCGGCCATCCGGACCAAAGGTCATGGAATGCAAACCATGATCATGATCCCGGCCACCTTCGGTGATAAAAAGTGTATCGCGGATATCAGCCCGGTTATCTCCATCCGTATCGGTAAACACCTGAAGGGTTGGGCTGCTCGAAACATAGACTTTGTCGCCCAGCACGGCGATCCCTAATGGAGCCAGCAGATCCGGGCCCTGATAGAATACGGTGCGCGCATCAGCCCGTCCGTCACCATCGGTATCTTCCAGCATCAAGATGCGATCACCTTCTTCGTGCTTCTCGAATTTGTCGTTATAAGGAAGGCGGTAGTTCAGCGCTTCACAAACCCATACCCTGCCTAGGGCGTCAACCGCGATATTGGTTGGATTCATTACCATAGGTTCAGCGGCGAAAAGACTGACCTCCAATCCATCGGCCACCTGCATACTCTCCAAAGCATGAGCTATCTGTCTCTTTTGAGCTTCATCCAGGTCGGCATAATCAGATTTGGGTATTTCGGTCTTACAAGCAAGGGCCAGAAAAGCCAGCGCCAGGAAAAAGGAGCAGGAAAATTTCATTTGAATTGGCATTTCGTTTAGATAGGACCAAGTTAGCAAAAATCGTGCTGATATAAAGCTGAATGGCTGAGAGTCAACCAGCTTTCGCTTGGACACTCTTTTGGCTAAATTATTATCGGAACATTATTAGTTAGAAAAAGGGTTGAGTGGAAAATTTATATTTTTTATTCTATAATTAGACTTTAACTTCAAAAAGTTTTATATTGCAAACGAATTACGCCAGTTTATTTAATGGCTAATTTTTTCACACTGCACTTCATTCTACCAATCTTAGACAATCAACGCGAATAACAATGGGATTTTTCGTCGACGATCACAAGTAGGGCCATAGCCTCTTGCGGATAGCCGATAGCCTGTTGAGCGATCAGTGAGTAGCTGTTCGGTAAAATAGGTTTGGAAGCATCTAAGGGGCTGGACTTTACCCGGGTAAGCGTGGTAAGGTGGAGGGTGGGTCTTTTTTCCCACCCATATATATGGTGTACTCCCCACCGTTCGGCCAACCGGATCTGGTCGGACTTAAACTTTATTTTGCATCCAGCAGCATGGAATTTCGAGTGTAGATATTGCAAATGAAGAACATCTATTCAACTCATCGTGCTAATCTTCGGCCTCCTATTCCAACCTGTTTTCAAAGAAACACAAAAGCCGATTCAGTATTCCCTATCAACAATGGGCTTCCTTAAAATAAAAAAAGCGCTGCTCCAAACAGCGCCGAAGAACCAATTTGCGATTTGCGAAAATCTAAAAAAGATTACAGTTGAAGCCTAGATGTGATCAACTGCAACGCTAAGGTAAATAATAAATGTAAAAATGACATTTATTTTAACGGGTTTTATTCCCTAAATTGCCCTAAAACTTTAAACAAGCACTAAAATGAGCCTGTCACGATACCTTTTCCTGCTATTTTGCCTGTCCTTTTTTGCCTGCCAAACTACTTCTGATACTGATTCTGCAGCTAATGATCCTGACCGGGAGGAATGGATCGCGCTCTTCAACGGCCGGGATCTGGAAGGTTGGGAGATCAAGATCACCGGCTTTCCCCTGGGGGAGAATTACAAAAATACCTTCATCGTTGAAGACAGTATTCTCAAAATCAACTATGACGAGTACGAAAGCTTCGATAGCGAGTTTGGTCATTTGTATACGGTTGAACCTTATTCTTACTA
>JAGQXH010000744.1 GCA_020436695.1 Lewinella sp.
GGTACCTATTTACTCAATTGGCAATCTGACAACGGCGAGGCGTTTAGCAAGAAGATCATTGTGCAAAAATGACGTCGATCTAAGGTCTCGGTCGAAAACTATTCCGCCAGATTTTGATTAATGTTGACTAAATGATCCCGATTTCAGCCCACCGGGCTTTATCCGGGATGGTGATTTCGCGGTGCGAATCACCACTTACGACTTCATGACTAGTAGACTATTTTCACCCTACATATTGCCTTTTACCCCAAACCGGCGTAACTTTGCCGCTCAATCTTAGTGACATGAGATTATTCCAACACATAATTATTAGCATTATTATTACCAGCTTGCCCGGCAATCTGCGATAAAATGCTTATGTCCTAAGAAAAGCTCCGGCAGATTGCGATTTGCCGGAGCTTTTTTATTTTATCTTTGCACCTCGTTTTAAAAAGCGGACCGATGTATAAACAGCTAGATAATCTGGATCTATCGAAAATAGACAAGGAGATCCTGGAATTTTGGGAACAGGAAAAGGTGTTTGAGCGTAGTGTAGAGCAGCGCGACTCCGAGAACAGTTACGTGTTTTACGAAGGGCCTCCTTCCGCCAACGGCAAGCCCGGTATCCATCACGTCATGGCCCGCGCCATCAAGGATATCTTCTGCCGTTTTCACGCCATGCAGGGTCAGCGCGTGGAGCGCAAAGGCGGCTGGGATACACACGGCCTGCCCATCGAATTGAGTGTGGAGACGGAGCTGGGTATCACCAAAGAAGACATCGGTAAAAGCATCTCAGTCGATGAGTACAATCAGAAGTGCCGCGAGACCGTAATGCGCTATAAGGATATGTGGGACGATATCACCCGCAAGATGGGCTATTGGGTGGATCTGGATCATCCCTACATCACTTATGAGAATGAATACATCGAGACCGTATGGTGGCTGCTTCGCCAGTTGTACGATAAAGATCTGCTGTATAAAGGTTTCACCATTCAGCCGTATTCTCCGGCTGCCGGTACGGGTCTGAGTACGCATGAGCTGAATATGCCCAATGCCTACAAGGTGATCAAGGATATTTCGGCAGTAGCTCAGTTTAGGATCAAGGGCACCAAAGATGAATATTTTCTGGCCTGGACGACCACACCCTGGACGCTGCCTTCTAATACGGCCTTGGCAGTGGGAGAAAAGATCACTTATGTGAAGGTGCGCACGTTCAACCGTTACACCCAGGAACCATCTACGGTGATCCTGGCCAAGGATCGTTTGTCTTACTATTTCAGTGAGCAGAAAGCGGACCTGCAAGCGGAAGAGGTCAAACCGGGCAATAAACCCATCCCCTATATCGAGATCGTTGCCGAAATGACCGGTAAGGAACTGGAAGGAATGGAGTACGAGCAACTCCTGCCCTACGTTACTCCGGATAAACCGGCCTTCAAAGTACTACTCGGAGATTTCGTATCTACCGAAGATGGTACCGGCATTGTGCATATTGCCCCTACTTTTGGTTCGGATGACTTCCGGGTAGCTCAGAAGTACGACATCCCGCCGCTGATGGTGGAGGATGAGGCGGGCAACCCCATGCCCTTGGTGGACAAGCAGGGCAAATTCGTAAAAGAAGTTACTGACTTCGTCGGCCGCTACGTCAAAGACTACGGTCAGGAAGAAGAGCGCCCGGTAGATGCCGATATCGCCATCAAGCTTAAAGAGGAGAATAAATTGTTCGTTTCCGAAAAATATGAGCACTCCTACCCGCACTGCTGGCGGACCGACCGGCCAGTATTGTACTATCCGCTGGATAGCTGGTTCGTACGCGCCTCCACCATGAAGGAACGCATGTATGAACTCAACAAGACCATCAACTGGAAACCGGCCGCTACCGGTGAGGGCCGCTTCGGCAAATGGCTGGAGAATCTGCAGGACTGGAATCTATCTCGCTCCCGTTATTGGGGTATCCCATTACCGATCTGGCGTACGAAGGAAGCTGATCACGAATACTGCATCGGCTCGGTAGCTGAGTTGCAGGAAAAGATAAAGGAGGCCAATACCAAATTGGGCAAAGACCAGCAGGTTCCAGCCGATCTGCACCGGCCCTATATCGACGATGTTGTATTGGTAGCCCCCAATGGCGAACCCATGTACCGCGAACTGGACCTCATCGACGTATGGTTCGACAGCGGTTCCATGCCGTACGCCCAGTGGCATTATCCGTTTGAGAATCAGGAGAAGTTCAAACTCAACTTCCCGGCGGATTTCATCGCCGAGGGAGTGGATCAGACCCGTGGCTGGTTTTATACATTGCACGCTATTGCCACTATGGTATTCGATAGTGTCGCCTTTAAAAATGTAGTATCCAACGGACTGGTTCTGGACAAGACTGGCGCAAAAATGTCCAAACGCCTGGGTAATGCCGTCGATCCGTTCGAGACCATCGCAACTTATGGTGCCGATGCTACCCGCTGGTATATGATCTCCAATTCGGACCCCTGGGATAACCTCAAGTTCGACCTGGACGGCGTGGCCGATATCAGCCGCCGCTATTTCCGGAAGTTGTTCGATATCTATTCCTTTTTTGCACTATACGCCAATCTGGATGGATTTGACTACGGAACCGATACCATTCCGGTAAAAGACCGCCCGGAGATCGACCGCTGGATCACCTCCATGTTGCATACGCTTATCGCGGAAGTCAGCCAGGATTATGCAGACTATGAGCCGACCTCGGCTACCCGCAAACTGATGACTTTCGTTGACGAACACCTCAGTAACTGGTATGTGCGCCTGAACCGCCGTCGATTCTGGAAAGGTGACTTTTCGGAAGACAAACGGGCGGCCTATCAGACCTTGTACGAATGTCTGCTGACGGTGGCCAAGCTTTCGGCCCCCGTAGCGCCATTCTTTACCGACTGGCTTTACCGCACACTGAACGGCGTAACCAGTAAAGAAAAGCACGACTCGGTCCACCTAACCGACTTCCCGGTATCGGATGCCGGCCTGATCGACAAGGACCTGGAACAGCGCATGGATTACGCCCAGCGTATTTCCTCGCTCATCTTATCACTTCGAAAGAAGGAAACCATCCGGGTGCGCCAGCCACTGCAGAAGATACTGTTGCCGGTGTTGGATGAGGCATTCCAACAGCGCGTAGAAGCGGTAAAAGACCTGATACTGGCAGAAGTCAACATCAAGGAGATCGAGTACGTGACCGATACGGCCGGTATTATCCATAAGAAGGCCAAGCCCAATTTCAAAACATTGGGCCGTCGGTTGGGTAAAGACATGAAAGGCGCTGTCCAGATCATCAATGAACTGGATCAGGACGCGATCAACCGGATCGAGAAGACCAATAGTTTCACCCTGGAAGTGAACGGAAATACCTATGAACTGACTTCGGAAGATCTCGATATTGTTACCGAAGATATCCCGGGTTGGCAGGTAGCCGGCGACGGCGATATCACCGTAGCACTCGATATGACCATTACGCCGGATCTGGAAGCCGAAGGTATGGCCCGCGATCTGGTGAACCGCATCCAGAATATCCGTAAGGATAAGAACTTTGAGGTGACGGACCGCATTCAGATCCGTCTACAGAAGCACCAGGCCGTTACGCCGGCAGTGGAGCAGTACGGTAGTTATATCCAGGCGGAGACCCTGGCCGAGAGTCTGGAACTGACCCAGGAATTGACCGACGGTACGGAAATAGAATTGCCGGGTGATCTGAAGCTATTAGTGAATGTTGAGTTGAACTAAACGGGTATGTAAAGGTGTTATTTTCCAAAATAAATGTTTGATCATGAAGACACTAACCATAAATCTACCGGAAGAAACGGAGCTGTCTAAGGTAAAGATGATCATTGCCGTCTCTTTATTCGAAAAGGGTATACTGTCTTCAGGTCAGGCTGCGGAATTAGTTGATCTAAGCAGACGAGCATTTTTGGAAGAAGTTGGCGATTATGGCGTATCCATTTTTGGTGAAACAGTCGATGATATCAACAAAGTTGGTGACCTTTCCCGTTAAAGGAATATGCAGGAATCTATTGAAGAATAGTAAATCAATTTTTCATAAGATTTCGAAGAAATCGCACATTGGTTGCCAATTCATAGCAATATTTTGGCGACTTCGGTAGAAGTCGAACATTAGATCAGGTGCGACTTCTGCTGAAGTCGATTCCAAATTTTGCTCAGAAGCAACCATGGTTCGACCTC
>JAGQXH010000745.1 GCA_020436695.1 Lewinella sp.
TCATCCGGATCGTAGCCGGCGATCACGTCCAGCACCCTGGTGGCATCTTCCACTGTACGGCACATCGGGCCTACTACGTCGTTGCGCAGGTAAAGCGGCACGATGGCACTCCGGCTTACCAAACCTAGAGTGGTGCGAAAACCGACAAGTGCACAGTGTGAGGAAGGCCCACGTATGGAATTGCCGGTATCCGTTCCCAAACCTATGGTTGCGAAATTAGCGGCCATTGCGGCTCCCGTACCCCCACTCGATCCGGCAGGCACATAGTCGGTATTATATGGGTTATGCGTTGTGCCCGCCGTCGAACTTTCGGTATGCCTGGGGCTGAATGCCCATTCGGCCATATTGGTCTTGGCCAGTACGATGGCTCCGGCATCCACCAGTTTTTTGATGATGAAGGCATCCTCTTCCGGCACAAAGTCTTTCAGGGCCAGGGCTCCGGCCGTCGTGGGCAATCCGGCGGTATTGATATTATCCTTCACCAGCAGAGGAATACCGTGTAAAGGGCGCAGGACGCCTGTACGTTCATATTCTTCATCCAGCGCCCGGGCAATAGCGAGTGCTTCCGGATTGATCGTGGTGATGGCATTGATGAGCGAATCATTCTGTTCGATACGATCCAGATAAGCCTGTACCAGTTGTTGGCTGTTGAACCGGCCATCGGCGTAGGCGGCGTGAATATCCGAGATCGTTAATTCGGTAAGATCAATGGGAGTTTCTTCTTGAGTCTGACAGCCTAACAGGCACAATAAGGTTACTAGGAAAAAGCAACTAGTCAGCGTTTTGTACATAGTTCAAGTTTTACATACCGGCAGGGCTGCCACTAATGTACAAAGCAAAACGTTATTCTCCGGCACTTTCCAGGAAGTATTGCCGACGGCTGATGGTCCGGATGATAATATAAAGCAATAGTCCTGACGGCCCCAACATAAACGTCAGTAACAGGCAGGGAATAACCGCCCAGCGATTGACATCATGTTTGATGGAATTGGTAACGATGAACCAACCCGTCATCAGATCAAAGGCCAGATAGTGCAGCCAGCCGGCCAGTACGGCATTGCCATCAGTAAACAACTGAGTTACCCCTTCCAGGCTGCCGAAGCTAGAAAAATCGTCAAAACGGAGTGCACCAAAAACCAGATAGACGTACAAGACAGAAAGGATGGTCACTACGACGCTCACGGTGATGCGGCCGGTCCATTCCCATTTGGGTAGGATGATCAGTAGGAGCCAGTTGAGCAAGGCCAGGCCGTTGGCTAGTTGGAAGAGTTGATCTGGTGTCATACTTAGTCGAGATTAATGAATAAATTACATCCTCCGGAATTGATCTTTTATAAGGCCGGGATCTGAAAATAGTCATATTCCAACTCCGCCATTGAATTATTTTCAATAAAAAACCACCAAAATCGCCACCTGCATTTATTTGCCGCTCCCTTCGATCACAAACCGGATATCAGTTGATCCGGGTGCACGGTAAAAATAAAATTGGAAGATTACAAAACCAGGCATATAAAGCTTTTTCACTCCATTTTAGCCAGTAACCTTTCCTTAACTCACAGACGCGGTGTTCCCGGATAAAGCCGGAAAAAAACCTTACTTTTGCGCCCTTCCAATGGGCAATATCTGCCCGCCTTAACCAACCGTCCTTCAACCTTACTATTTTTTTCACCGACCTCGCCGTCCTGAAACCATGCGTTTCGGAATGGCCCAACTTTGTAATGATCAGAATGAAAAAGTATTTCAACCTATTCGACCTCACCCAAAAAGTAGACTATAAAACGGAAGTGCTATCCGGGTTAACGGTAGCGCTTGCCCTTATCCCGGAAGCAGTGGCTTTTGCTTTCATTGCCGGGCTTTCACCACTTACCGGATTGTATGCAGCTTTTATGATGGGGCTGGTGACCTCCATTCTCGGTGGACGTCCCGGCATGATCTCCGGTGCTACCGGTGCAGTAGCTGTAGTGATCGCTGCGCTGGCCGCTTCTCACGGTGTGGAGTATGTATTTGCCACCGTCATTCTTGCCGGTATACTTCAGGTGGGCGCGGGCATGTTAAGGCTGGGCAAATTGATGAGGCTGGTGCCCCATCCGGTGATTTTCGGTTTCGTCAACGGGCTGGCCATCATCATTTTCATGTCGCAGCTGGACCAGTTCAAGGATAATAGTGGTGCCTGGTTGGTGGGAGCTCCGCTGTATACATTCCTGGGACTGGTGCTGCTCACTATGTTCATCATCTGGGGATTACCCCGCTTGAGCAAAGCTATTCCGGCTTCTCTGGTGGCCATCCTGACGATCTTTGCCCTGGTGGTCATCTTCAATATCGATACCAAAACAGTGGGTGATATGGCTTCCATCAGCGGAGGGTTTCCCCCCTTTCACCTGCCTTCCCTACCGGTCAGCCTGGACACCTTCCTGCTGATCTTTCCTTATGCGGGCATCATGGCCGGTGTGGGCTTGATCGAAAGCCTGCTCACACTCAACATCATTGACGAGATCACCGAGACCCGGGGACGCGGGAACAAAGAAGCGGTAGCCCAGGGCACGGCCAATATCCTCTCCGGCCTGTTTTCGGGTATGGGAGGTTGCGCCATGATCGGCCAGAGCCTGATCAACATTTCTTCCGGAGCACGTGCCCGGCTATCGGGTATCGTAGCAGCGGTCATGCTCCTGATATTCATCATGTTCGGCGCCGGCCTGATCGAAAAACTCCCCATGGCGGCCCTAACCGGCCTGATGATCATGGTTTCCATCGGCACCTTCGAATGGGCCAGTCTGAAGACCTTTAACAAAATGCCCAAATCGGACATCTTCGTAATGGTACTGGTAACGGGCGTAACCGCCGTATTACATAATCTGGCGCTGGCGGTTTTGATCGGCGTGATCATTGCGGCGCTGGTATTTGCCTGGGATAATGCGAAAAGGATACGCGCCCGCAAGCGCATTGATGAGCAGGGCATCAAACACTATGAGATCTACGGGCCGCTGTTTTTCGGCTCTGTTACCGTTTTTAATGAGAAGTTTGATGTACTCAATGATCCGGATGAAGTGATCATCGATTTTGCGGAAAGCCGCGTGGTGGACATGTCGGCCATAGAAGCACTCAATAAGATCACCGAGCGCTATCAGAAAGTAGGCAAAAAAGTACATCTGAAACACCTGAGCCCGGATTGCCGGAAGTTGCTGGCCAATGCCGAAGAGATCATTGATGTAAATGTGATGGAAGATCCAAATTATAAGCTGGTGGTAGATGTAGTTTGAGCATGGGTAATAGTCGATCAATTTTAAAATACGACAACCCTTCTCATGTTTGAATAATAGATATGAATGAGACAAGGAGACGGAGTGACCAGGAAGCGAGGGGCAGTATTTACCTCATTTCCTGGTCACCAAGTCTCATCGTATCTAAGTCACCGTATCTCCTTATCACTATTTTTCACGTTCAGGCCGAGCCGACGGGGTTCCTACCTTAGAACCGGATGATCAGTTCCTTTTCATTGACCGTCATCGTCTCCATCTGGCCTAGATTGATGTATTCATTTCCGATGCGAATGAACTGACCGTCGATCTGGGCTTCCAACTTGACGAGTGAATAGGTCTTTCGCTCCATATTGCCGGAAGCTGCTTCGCTTTCGATGGTGATGTTTTCCAGTTTTTCCTTCTTTACGATCTCGGTGATCTTCTGACCGATCTGAGCGCCGTCGGAACATCCAAATAATAATAAGAAGGCGGCAAACAATACAATTTTCGGGAGTGCTTTCATGACTGGGAATTTTGCCTTAAAAATACCATAAAAGTTTCAGGCAACCTCAATTTCACTAGTTCATATTGTTCCTTTTTTCAATGCTTCTACTGCATAATTACAAGCTCTTGCCGTCAGGGCCATATAGGTCAGCGAAGGATTCTGCGGTGGAGAAGAAACCATACAGGAGCCGTCCGTAATAAATAAGTTGGGAATATCGTGCGACTGGTTCCACTCATTGAGTACCGAGGTCTTGGGATCGCGCCCCATTCTCGCCGTTCCCATTTCATGGATCACCGTACCAGGGACGGGTTCGCCACCGAATGGGCTTACGCCTTCCAGATCAGCAGCTTCCAACATTTCTACCGCGGTGGCCTGCATATCTTTACGCATCTTTCGGGCATTCTCTCCGTATTCCATGGAGATCTCCAGTACGGGCAAC
>JAGQXH010000746.1 GCA_020436695.1 Lewinella sp.
TGGAATAATGGCGGGCAGACGGCTGCACTGACGGTGAGTACGCCGGGACTGTATACCGTAACAGTAACAACCACCTGTGGGGAAGCCAGCGGTAAGGTCCGGGTGACGGCGGCAGAACTGGCCTTGGATCTTGGGCCGGATCAGGAAGTTGAAAAAGGAGAAGAAGTCCATATCCGTCCTGATCTTTACAGTAGTGCGCCGATCGCAGCGTATTCCTGGACTTTTAACACCATTACCGGTGGTTGTGAAAATTGCTCCGAACAAAGTTTTCCGGCCCTGACTAATAATGTGGTACAGCTCCAGGTAACGGATGAGCATGGTTGTACTGCGCAGGATAAAGTGCGGGTTCAGGTACGTCCCTTCAGTCTATACGCTCCTACGGCCTTCAGTCCCAATGGTGATGGTATTAACGACTATTTCTATCTGCAAAGCGGCAAGGATTATTCCGTGCGCCATTTTCGGATCTTTGACCGCTGGGGGACTATGCTTTTTCAGGGATCGGATATCGCTACCAATGATGCTCAAACCGGATGGAACGGCAAAAGCCGGGATCAGCCTCTGCGAACCGGCGTATATATCTGGATGGCGGAGATCGTCAATTTTGCCGGAGAAAAAGAGTTGGTGAAGGGAGAGGTTAGTTTGATCAGATGATGATCCGGTACTTGGCGCTGGGTTCTCGGAAGCACTGGGTAAATAGGATTTATGTAGGCTATCATTACAAATGGAATATTCGGATAGCAAGAGATTGTTAAAGCTCTGCCGGGTACCAAGAACCCGGACCTCCACATAAACGTCCCCAATCCAAATAAATCCTGCAATTTTTACGAAGCGATTGAATTTTTTCTAAATTTACACCCCCGGGAAAAAGTTTGATTTTGAAATTGTTAATGATTTGAGTGATTCTTTGTAATGAATCGATAAATTTTATTCTTTTATTGAAATATTTGCATAGAATTGCCAACGGTCTTAAGTTTGCATTGTCAAAGGACATAAACAATTACATTTGACATCCTTCTTAAAAGTTATCAATTGCAGCCGACTTACGACTGCCGACTGATAACTATCGACTAAAATTGTGAGGTGATGAAACCGGCAGCCATGCCCTCTTGTCTCGGGGGTGGGGATCACGGAATAAACCTAGTATAAGTCTCAGCCGACCTCGCTGTCGTCAATCGTTGTAACTTACTACAGCGAAGCCGACACGAGACTGGGGTTGACCACCGTTCGATACTTGTTATCGGAATTGTACTATTGCTAACCGCCCCGTGGAGGTTCGAATCCTCCCCTCACAGCCGCTTTGCTTACTAAAAGCAGTAAGCCTTTTATCAGTCCTGACTATCGACTTACGACTAACCGACTGATGATCCCGATTTCGGTCCACTGGACCTTATGCGGGAAGATCATTGCGCGGTGCGCATGATCACTAACATTGTGAGATGATGAAACTGGCAGCCATGCCCTCTTGTCTCGGGGGTGGGGACCATGGAATAAACGTAGCGTAATGCCTTACTTCGGTAAGACTAGGGTTGACCACTAAAGTATTGCACTATGGCTAACCACCTCGTGGAGGTTCGAATCCTTCTCTCACAGCCAAAGCCTTCCGGCGGAGATCCGGAGGATCCAAAGGGTTCTATCTGATTAGAGCGAAATGCCCAAACATTCCAGCTTTAATCAGATAGAACCCTTTGTCATTTATGGCCGCCGGAAGGCTTTGTTGCCTCCCCACTTAGGATCACCGAAGGTAATCCGTGTGCCTTCAATTCGCATCTCTATAAGATAAGACTGAAATTGACATCCAGTCGTCTTTACAAGCGATGAGTGGGAGCGTGGACCTTGGTTTGCAGAATAATCCTGCAAATCCTGAACCTGCCTTACATAAGTTAAACCCAACAACCACCCAAACATTCCTACCACCACACCACCCAGATATCGTATATTTGTTAAGCACAGCCCAAACCAAGCGGCCTGTTCAACAGCAAAACCTAATCAACCTACATTCAACAAGGAAATCTACCGACTATGAAATGGACCGGCTTTATGCGCGCACTCATTATCCTGGCGCTCATCATCGGAAATATTGGCTGCGACCAGGTCTCCAAATCCCTGGTGCGCGAAAAAGTAGAGTACCACGAGAATATCGAACTGATCGATGATTATTTCATTCTGACCAAAGTGGAAAATACGGGAGCTTTACTGAGCCTGGGGGACAGCTTGTCGCCGGGAGCCAAGAAACTGGTGCTGCTGGTATTACCGGCGCTGATGTTGTTATCCCTCATGGTATTTGTCTTGGTGAAGAACGAACTGGACAAGCAGGTGATCATTGGCCTCAGCTTTATCGTCGGCGGTGGCATCGGCAATATCTTCGACCGTTTCCTCTACGGCTCGGTCACTGATTTCTTGCATATCGATCTGGGATTGTTGCGTACCGGTATCTTTAATCTGGCGGATGTTTCGGTCATGATGGGGACCGCCATTATTCTTTTTCACGGATTTTTCGCTAAATCAATTAGTGATCAGTAAACAGTTGTCAGTGGTCAGTTATTTGGCCACTGCAAAGACCAATAAGATGGCTCCCGAAGAGGCAATAGTATGGACTTCAATCTGTACACATGTGTTAATGAGCCGAACCTTGGAGATGCTCATTACAACTGACAACTGTCTACTGACCACTGCTTTTATTCCAAATAAGGATCAATCGTCTGGATCGTTCCGTCCGGATTATACTTCAGCTCTGTTACCTTGATATTTCGCAGGTGTGTATCGCCATTCGACAGCGTACTGTCGTGATAGAACAGATACCATTTGCCGTTGAACTCAACGATAGAGTGGTGGTTCGTCCAGCCGATCACCGGATTTAGGATCACTCCTTTGTAAGTGAATGGACCGTAAGGATTATCACCGATTGCATAAGCAATGTAATGGGTATCGCCGGTAGAGTAGGAGAAGTAGTATTTGCCGTTGTATTGGTGCATCCAGGATGCTTCGAAGAAGCGACGATCATTATCACCGGCTTTGAGCAGTTCGCCGTTCTCATCCAGGATTTGTACTTGTTTCACGGGTTCGGCGAATGATTTCATATCGGTGTTCATTTTGGCAATACGCGGTAATATAGCAGGAGCATCATCGGCCGGATATACGTCTTCCGGGTTGTAAGTGGCCCCTTCCCAACGTTGCAACTGACCGCCCCAAATGCCGCCAAAGTACATATAATAAGTCCCGTCGCTGTCTTTAAAAACAGTGGGGTCCATACTGTAGCTATCGGCAATCGGTTCCGGCTCGGCGGTAAACGGCCCGGCCGGCGAATCGCTGCTGGCTACGCCGATGTGGAAAACATCCTCCTTGTCCTTTACCGGAAAGTAAAGGTAATACATGCCGTCTTTTTCGGCGGCATCCGGCGCCCACATCTGACGGCCTGCCCAGGGTACATCCTTGATGTCGAGAGCCACGCCGTGATCGGTCACCGCGCCAGGTATGCTTTCCATGGAGTAAACGTGATAGTCCTTCATGCCGAAATGACTGCCCAGATCATCTTCCGGTATGCCGGCATCGATATCGTGGGAGGGGTAGATGTAAATTTTGCCTTCAAAAACATGTGCGGAAGGATCAGCGGTATAGTTGTCCGTGACCAGTGGATCAGAAATAGCCTTAATGGTATCGATCATGGAGACTTCCTCCATCGTGTCATCCTCTATTGCTTCCGATCCGGATGAACCGGTATGCTGACAGGCGGTACAGCATAGTAGTAGGAAAATATAAAACGCAATCGATTGTGTAAAAAGGTTGTGTTTTTTCATTTTGTGTTACTGTAAATTAAAAAACCAGATTAGTGAAATGGATTGAAAAGTGACTCTAAGGTAAATAAAATGTGGTTTTCTCGGCCTGGACAATAATGAAAGTTGACCGTGAATGTTCGCTTTCAATACACCAGGTGTGCGGTTTTGAACATCTAAAGAGGCGAGAAATGGGAGATTGAGGGCTATTTTTCGCAAAAATGGACGATTTAAGGAGTGGCACGGGATGTGATATTATATGATTGATGAATGATAATTCATAATAATCCGACTGCTATGCTCAACAACTACCTGAAACTTACCATCCGTCATCTGTTAAAAGACAAAACCACTACGCTGATCAACTACGCCGGTCTGAGTATCGGCCTGGCCGCCGCTATGATTATTGG
>JAGQXH010000747.1 GCA_020436695.1 Lewinella sp.
GATGTAGGTTTCGGTAAAACGGAAGTGGCGATCCGGGCCGCTTTTAAGGCAGTGGTCGGAGGCAAACAGGTAGCGGTACTGGTACCTACCACCATTCTGGCGCTTCAGCATTACCGTACGTTCAAAGAACGACTGGATGAATTTGGGGTCAGTGTAGATTATGTCAATCGCTTCCGCACTACGGCAGAGCGCAAACAGGTCTTTAAGGAACTCAAAGAGGGCAAAACCGACATCGTCATCGGTACGCATGGGCTGTTGAATAAGGAAATTGGTTTCAAAGATCTTGGGCTGTTGATCATCGATGAGGAGCAGAAATTCGGGGTAGCGGCCAAGGAGAAATTGCGTAGGTTCAAAGTCAATGTGGATACGCTGACGCTGACGGCTACACCCATTCCGCGTACGCTGCAATTCAGCTTAATGTCAGCCCGGGATCTTTCCATACTGCGGACTCCGCCACCCAACCGGCAACCCATTCACACCGAAGTGCGCATTTTCAGCGAAGAACTGATCAAAGAGGCGATCTACTACGAGGTGAACCGGGGCGGCCAGGTTTTCTTTGTGCACAACCGGGTAAAAACCCTGCCCGATATTGCAGCGATGGTACAACGGCTGTGTCCGGATGTGAACATTGCTATGGCCCATGGCCAGATGGACCCCAAGCGCCTGGAAAAGACCCTGCTGGATTTTATCGACCGCCAGTATGATGTACTGGTTTGCACCAATATCATCGAAACCGGTCTGGATATTGCCAATGCCAATACCATGATCATCAACGACGCCCATCAGTTCGGTATGTCCGATCTGCATCAGTTGCGCGGACGGGTAGGTCGTTCCAACAAAAAGGCGTTTTGTTACCTGTTTAGCCCCCCGCTTTCCGTGATCAGCTCGGATGCCCGTAAGCGGCTGCGTACGCTGGAAGAATTCTCGGAACTGGGGAGTGGTTTTGACATTGCCATGCGCGACCTCGATATCCGCGGCGCAGGAAATATGCTGGGGGCCGAGCAGAGCGGCTTCATTACCGATATCGGCTATGCCACTTACCAGAAGATACTGGAAGAGGCCGTGCAGGAACTTAAGGAGAACGAATTCAAAGATATATTTAAGGAAGAATTAGAAAAAGACCACGAATTCGTACGGGATGTACAGATTGAAACGGACGTGGAAATGCTCATTCCCGACGATTATGTCAGTAATATCCAGGAACGTCTGAACCTGTATACCAAACTGGATGATCTGGAACGCGAAGATGAATTGGTAACGTTTGAAAATGAATTGCGCGACCGCTTCGGAAAAGTACCGCCGCAGGTGAAAGAACTCTTCCAGGGGCTCAAACTGCGCTGGCTCTGTCGTGAGCTGGGCTTCGACCGCCTCATTCTCAAGAACAATAAACTACGTTGCTATTTTGTAGAAAATGCCCAGTCGCCCTACTACGAAAGCAAACTATTCGGCAATATCGTCCGGCTGGTTGGATCGGAAGGTAAAAAGCTCGGCCTCAGCCTCAAGCAATCCCACAATCGACTGATCCTGATCCGGGATGGGGTGCGGACGTTGAGTCAGGCGAATCAGGTGTTGGGTAAGCTGCTGGAGCGGGTGTGATTGACTTATTGTGTTTATTTTGCGACCGTTTAGGGAGCATTATCGCATACACAATGTGCTTTGTCGGCTTCTTTTCACGTTCAACTATTAATAAACCATGCCCTGGCCTCCGCCTTTCGTCGCCTTGAAATTGGAATTTCACTTCCATCTCTCATTAAGAAAGAATCCTTTTGAATTTTGCCAATATGATGACGATTGATGATGAAAGAACGGTGGCACCTGAAAAACTCTTTTCCCGATAGTATTTCTTCGAAGTGACCTAGCGTTTTGGAAGATATTTTGGTTTTGCTGTTTGATAAATAGAAAGTGCTGTAGTTTCTGTCTCCTTCTATCCTGATTATGTCGCGCAATACCATTTTCATACCTCCTTCCTGGGTGGGTAAAAAAAGTACCTGATCCAGCGCATTCTTCTTATTCAAATTGTACAATGCATTTTGGATCTGATTCTGGTGTTGTGAGTTCCCATTTGAACGATATCGCCGAATGGCCAGTTTCAGCTCTTTTGGATCGATAGGTTTGACCAGATAATCTAAAGCATTAAAGCGGATGGCTTGTATGGCATAGCGACTGAAGGCGGTAACGAAAATCGTTTTAAAATTAATTTCCGGTAGAGAAGCCAGTACTTCAAATCCATTCATATCTGGCATTTCTACATCCAAAAACACCAGATCCGGCTCTTTCGAACTGATCAATTCCAAAGCTTCCTCCCCATTTCCTGCCGTACCAACCAAGCTGATATCATGGTTTTCTTCCTGTAGGAGATCAGAAAGCACCTCAATATTAAGAGGACTATCATCAACTATGATGCTGCGAATTTTCATTTGTCATTTAAGTCTGCATAATGAGTCTGCGTCTGTTGTAAAACCTGTGCTGAACCACTTGATAAGCAAAGGAACCACTTGATAAGCAGAAATTGATTTTAAATATAGTATTCTTTTCCTTTGTTGTAGTAACAGGTTTAAAATGAAACGCCCTAGTTTTAATCGAGAAAATAGCAAAAAATGAAGCGACTGATACCCTTATTTATGTTACTGATGGCGCATGGTCTGGTGCAGACCCAGACCTCCAGGGTCGATTCTTTGTTCGCCATCTGGTCGGACACAACCAATAGTGACGAAGTACGGGTGGAGGCTTTTTACCAACGGTTCAATCCCCTGATCAATGAAGCTCAAAACCCGGAGACCGTTCGGTGGAGCCAGGGCATCGTAGAGGCCAGAACGATAGCCCAAAAAAAGGGCATGACGAAATACCTCGGCCGTTTCCTTGTCTTGGAGAGTGCCACCCATTTTTTTTTTACTAAAGAAATGGATAAGGCCTGTCAAACCGGTAAAGAGGCCATCCGGTATTCCCTAGAAGTAAAGGATTACAATAGTATCGAAATTGCCTCTTTTATCATAAGAAACTGTTGGGATTCCGGCATGATCGACTTTTTGGAGCGGACACTTTCTTTAGATACCCTGGACGCTGGACAAATTTCGCTATACAGTTCTTTGATTAGCGGTTATTATGGTTCCTCCCGTTTGCCGGAAGCGCTCAAACTAGCCCAAGAGATCATTGTATTTGCCGAAGCGAACCAGCTCACGGACCACCTCTACCTGTCTGATATCGTGTCTTATGCCGGCAATGCCCATGCACTTACCGGCAATTATGCCGAAGCTGAATACTATCTGTTGTCTGGACTGGAGCATGCGAAAAAAAGCAATTTTGCCCCTAATGTCGGATCCTCCTATATCGATTTGGCTATGCTACATATCGATAAAAAAGACTTGAACAAGGCGCGAAATTACCTTGATTCTGCCATGGTTTTTATGATGGACAAAAAGGCCTGTGAGACATGTATGGCAAAAGCAACCCGTATGGAGGCAGGCATCAAGAACCTGGAAGGCAACTATCAGGACGCCCTCGAAGAATTATTGGGCATAAAAGCTTATTATGATAGCGACCCATGGTCTCTAAATTACAATTTGGGAAACTTCTATTCGGAATTGTCCAATGCGTATTTAGGCCTGCATCAATATAATAGTGCAATCGCGCTTGCGCTGTCGGGTATAAAAAAGACGGATGGCAATTTATATAGCTCTTTACAAAGTTATGAGAACATTTATAAAGCCTACGACGCACTCGGCAATGATAAAATGGCTTTTGAGTTCTATCAAAAATACATCAACGTCCGGGACGAGATCACCCGGGTACGCGACGGCCAGCAGGTGACCAAACAGGAGCTTGCTTTCCAGTACGAGCAACAGCACCTCGCCGACAGCCTCCGTCTCGAGCAGCAAAAGCTACAACAGGAACTTATTTTCCAACAAGAGATCAGCCGGCAAAAAAACAATCGCAATATCTTTCTGGCCCTTGGGGTCATTGCCGCCATCATTGCCGTCAGCATGTATGCCCGCTACCGCTTCGTCCAAAAAACCAAAACGCAACTGGAAGAGAAAAATAAGTCCATCGAAGCCGAAAAGAAAAAGGCCGAGGCCTCCGAACGGGCCAAGCACCAGTTTCTGGCCAACATGAGCCACGAGTTCCGCACCCCCATGAATGCCATCAAAGGTATGACGGATATCTTGCTCCGAC
>JAGQXH010000748.1 GCA_020436695.1 Lewinella sp.
TTCCAATCTGAAACGCAACGGACTGGCTCTGAGTGGTGCTTACCAGTTGAGTGACCGGCTGCGGGTGCGGGCTTTTGCCAATTATATCAATTCCTCGAGTACGCACCGTCCGGCGCTGGGATACGGCAGTGAGAACCTTTTCTATCTGTTCACCTGGATGGGTCGGCAGGTAGACGTGCGTCAGGCCCGCAATTACTGGCAGGCCGGCCAGGAAGGATTCAATCAGTTTGGCTACAACTATCAATGGCTGGACAATCCCTATTTTAATGTTTACGAAAATACTAATGGCTTTAATAAAGACCGGCTGCTGGGCAACATTAGTTTGAGCTATGCACTGAATGATCATCTGAGTCTTCGGTTCCGCACTGGCCTGGATCGGTACGATGACCTGCGCAAAGCCAAACGGGCTTTCAGCACTCAGCGCTTCCGGAACGGCGGCTATAAGGAAGAAGATGTGCAATACCAGGAAACAAATCACGATCTGCAATTGACCTACAACGGCCGGCTACCAGATGATTTTGCCTTCAGTCTCAGCGCAGGAGCTTACCAGTTCACACAATCCACTGCTTTTAAAAGCACGATAGCCAATGAGCTTTCCGTACCCAACATCTATAACTTCGGCAACAGCAAGGTACCGCTGGTGATCTATCAGGAAGATGCCCGCAAACGCATCAACAGTCTGTACGCCCTGGGAACGGTCAATTACCAGTCCAAATTTTACATGGATCTTACTCTGCGCAACGACTGGTCGAGTACCCTGCCTGCCGGAAAAAATTCCTTTACCTACTATTCTGCCTCGGCCGCTTTGGTACTCTCCGAATGGATCGACCTTCCCAACTGGATGAGTTATCTCAAAGGACGCATCAGCCTGGCCGGTGTAGGTAATGATACTGATCCGCTGCAATTACAAAACACACTGGTATTCAACCAGAATTACGGCTCCTTCCCATTACTGACCAATAGCAGTACCCTGCTCAACGCCCAACTCAAACCCGAACGCATTAATGCCTTCGAGACCGGTCTGGAACTCTGGTTATTCAACGACCGGCTGGGCATCGACCTGAGCTGGTATCGGAATACCGCCCGGGATCAGATCATTGCCCTTCCGGCTTCAGCAGCCAGTGGTTATACCGATCGTATCGTTAACGGTGGGGAGATCCGCTCCCGTGGGTTGGAAGCTGTGGTGAATCTGGTGCCGCTGCGCAGACGTCATTTTAGCTGGGAAAGTAGCATCAACTTTTCCAAAGGGGCAAGCTATGTAAAATCACTCCCCGAGGGTATTGATCGCTACGTGACGGGCTATACGCGGGTATATTCCAGTACGGAAAACTCCGTCTTTTACATCGCCGATCCACTGGGTGGACGTATCGGCGACATGTACGGCACCGGTTTCCAAAAGACGGAAGACGGCCAGGTTATCTACGGCAGCAACGGCCTGCCGATCCGCGATTCTGAATTGCGCTATCTCGGCAATTACAATCCCGATTTTATGATGGGTTTCAGTAACCGGTTCAATTACAAAGATCTTCAGCTCAACGTGCTGTTCGATTGGCGCCAGGGCGGTACGATCGTCTCCCGCACCCTGGCCATCGGCAGCACTTCGGGCGTGTTGGAAAGCACCCTGGACGGGCGGGAAGAAGGTATCATCGGTGAAGGTGTAGTGAACGTCGGTACTGGAAATAGCCCGGAATATGTTCCCAACACGACCCGCGTTTCCGCCGCCGAGTATTACAACCAGTATTACAATCGTGCCAATGAGGAAAGTGCGCTTTACGATGCCTCCTATGTGAAGCTGCGTCAAGTGGGGTTGAGTTATACACTACCTGAAAGTCTGATCCGTAACTGGAATGTGGGATCGGTACGCATCGGAATAGTCGGCAATAACCTCCTGATCTTCACCGAGAACCCACATTTCGATCCGGAATTGAGCGCCATGCAGGGACGCAACTTTGCCTATGGCGTTGAAGATCTGGCCTATCCTGGAACGCGGAGTTTCGGCGTAAATATAGGATTGACTTTTTGATTGGGTCGTAAGTCCATAGATCAAATGAGTTGGACTTATGCCTAATACCTTTTCAAATTTAAACAGTAAGCCATGCTTAATATAAAAACACTCCTACTGCTACTGATCATATGCTTCAGTGCCTGCACCGAGCTACAGGAATTCAATGAGAATACCAATGCCCCGGAACAGGTCGCCCCTCAATTTCTATTGTCCAATGTGCTGTATCAGGCTGCCAACAACAACTCGCTTCAGGGTTGGCATGCCGGCAATTTACTGGCCCAGCATATGTCCAATATCGAGTTCCTGGCAGTAGACCGCTATAATCTAGGTAGTAATACGCCCCTCTGGAATGTCACCTACCGCCTGCTGAATGATCTGAATACCATGACCTCTTCCGGGCAGTCGAATGAAGCCTACGAAGGCATTGCCATGATCTTAAAGGCCAATCTGGGGGCATTGCTGACTGACCTTTGGACCGATGTACCTTTTTTTGAAGCCATACAAGGTGTTTCGCAAAGCAACTTCACCCCTGCTTTTGATACCCAGGAAGACATCTACACGGCTCCTGGAGGCATCCTGGACCTCCTGGAAAACGCAGTGAATATCCTGAGTAACACAAATGCCCGCGTGGAGGGTGACATCATGTACGACGGCGATCTGGACCAATGGATCAAATTTGCCAATGCCCTGCGTCTACGCTACCTGTTGCGCATTAGCAGCCAGGCAGACGTATCGTCAGATATGCAGGCCATTGTCAGTGCCGGCAACTACCTGCAAAATAATGCCGACAATGCCCTTATTCCCTACCTCAGTGCGGCTCCCAATCAGTGGTTCATCTTTACCGAACGGGAAGGGCGCTATACGGACGTGCGCATGAGTACTACCATTGCGGGGATCTTCGATCAGTTTGATGATCCGCGGGAGGGTATTTTCTTCAAACCCACTACAACCTCTGTTAATTCCGGCACACCGGCCTACAAGGGGTTGCCTAACGGTCTGAGCCGGGAAAGTCAGAATCAGTACGAACTAAATGATATTTCCCTGCTGGGTGCCGTACTGCGGGATATTCCGGACGGAGTTGATGCGCTCTTCATGAAAGCCAGCGAAGTACATTTCATTTTGGCCGAAGCCGCTGCGAGAGGCTTAATCTCCGGCAATGCAGCGGACTACTATGCGACGGCCATTGAAGCATCTATGGAATATTTCGGATTGCCCTGGGACCCAGACTACCTTAACCAGGACGCAGTAGTCCTCAACGGCAATAACGACCTGGAGAAGATCCTCACCCAAAAATGGATCGCATCCTTTCTCAATGGGTACGAAGCCTGGCTGGACATTCGCCGTACCGGCATCCCACAGATGACCATCTCTCCGGACAACCTGAACCAGGGGCAATACCCGGTCCGCTATGCTTATCCGGAAAGTGAGCAGGCTGTGAATGGGGTTAATTACCAGCTTGCAGTGGAGCGGATTGGTGGAGATAATTACAATAGCAAAGGCTGGTGGGAGCAATAGGATCGGGTCTTGGCACTAATGCCATATCGCCCAGCATCAAGTCAACCATCCAAACAATAAACTTATGGAAAAAGTCCAGTTTTGGCAATGGATACTACTTATCGGGTCGAGCCTGCTGTTCTTCCTGTTTTCACCTCTCGCCAAGAACCGGGCTGATTTTTTTCAGGCCCGCCATCGGGGTAAGTCACCCAATACGCTGATACTGACGGGCAGCCTGATCATTTCCTGGATCTTTGCTAAGTCCATTACCAATGCGGCGAATCTGGGGCAGAGTTTCGGGTTAATCGGCGGACTGGCATACGCAGCTTATTATTTGTCTTTTGCCGTAGCCGGGCTGATCCTGGTACGCTTAAGGGAAGCGGGCTTTACCAGCATTCACCACTTTTTGCAAAGCCGGTACGGCCGGGGAGCCATTCTGTTATTTTCCCTGCTGATCGGTATCCGGCTGTTCAATGAGGTCTGGTCCAATACCATGGTGATCGGTTCGTATTTCGGGGATGTGGGCTCCACCGCTTATTACATGGCCATCCTTGCTTTTACGGCTCTGACCGTAGCCTATTCCCTCAAGGGCGGCCTGAGCAGCAGCATCTTTACGGATGTGATCCAGATGATCCTGTTCAGTGTATTGCTGATCGTA
>JAGQXH010000749.1 GCA_020436695.1 Lewinella sp.
GCGCCTGCATTACCTCCAGACAAACCGCTCCGATATGGTTGAGATATTCAATGTGGCGGCCCTGTTCCTGACCGCCGTACTTTTGTCCGTCGTGTGCCCGGGTCGCCAGTTCCCAGGCCCGCCGCACCAGATCGATATCCCAGGCAGGTAGCACTATTCGATGATTTTCAAACTCAGATCCAGGCTGGTGGCTGAATGCGTCAGCGCCCCTACCGAAATATAATCCACTCCGGTCTGGGCTACCCGGCGCACGTTGTGAATATTGATACCGCCGGAAGCTTCGGTCTCGAACCGTTTATTGACGGTAGCCACGGCTTCCTGCAGGATAGGGATCTCAAAGTTATCCAACATGATGCGGGTGATCTGGCCGACTTCCAAAGCTTCATGCAGTTCTACTAAATTACGCACTTCCAGGGTGACCCCCAGATTGAGACCCTGTATTTTCTGGTATTCGGTCACAGCCTCCACAGCCTGGCGAATGCCGCCGCAGGCCTCTACGTGATTGTCCTTGATCATGATCCAGTCATACAATCCTTCCCGGTAATTATAGCAGCCCCCCAGACGAACGGCCCACTTTTCCAGAAAACGTATCCGCGGAGTAGTCTTACGCGTATCCAGGATCTTGACGGGAAGATCTTCCACTTCAAAATGAAAGCGATTGGCAAGCGTGGCAATGCCGCTCATGCGTTGCATAGTATTGAGCACCAGTCGCTCCGCCTTCAGCAGGGAGCGGGTGTTACAGGTCAGCGTAAAGGCAATGTCCCCGTAGCTTATGTTTTCTCCGTCCTGCATAAAGACATCGATCTCCGCATCCGGATCCACTTTTTTAAAGATCCTTTCAGCCACTGCTATGCCCGCCAATACCCCCGGGTCCTTCACCAGCAGCTTGGCTTTACTGACGGCATCCTCCGGGATACAGGCCTGCGAGGTGTGGTCACCTTCTCCTACATCTTCGGCCAGTGCCTGTTCAATAAATTCGTCAAGAAGTGTGAGGGTATCTGTTTCCATGCTGTTGTTGTTTTTTGATTAGACGTTGGGATGTTGGGATGTTGGAATATTGAGACGTTGGGATTTTGGGACGTTGGGATTTTGAGACGTTGGGATGTTGGGACTATGCGTTTTTCCGAAAAGCTGAGATGATATGGTAGCTCACCGGAATGCCTCAACATCTCACGATCTAAATATCTTAAAAAAGGATGCCTAACCGAAGTGTAATAGCATTTATAACACCCTTCGACTTTTCCGACTTTAGCTTATTCCCATCTTTACTGTCAAAATACTGATCGCGCCGGTCGTCCGTGACATCCGTAAATCCCTTCTGGAAAGCCAGACCGGCTACCAGACTGGTATTTTCCGAAATAGTATATTCGATACCGCCACCGAGCCCCCAGCTCATATTGAGACCGTTGACTTCCTTGCGAATATTATACTTTTCATCACCGTCCGTAATACCGACTCCCTCAATGGTGCCCCGAGCCTGTGATTTGAACCCAAGTGTGAGTTCAGGCTGGAAATAATAGCGGATATAACCGAATTCACGGGTACGCATTTTCAGCGCAATGGGGATCTCCAGGTACTGAATGCCGTATTTAAGTTTCGTTCCGGATGCGAAAGTGGTATCACTCATCACCGAGGCCGGGATATCCGAATTGCGCCAGTAAAAGCCTTCATTTTCGTGCAGGAGCGTGCCTCCGGAATTGAAATGAAAGCCGATACCACTCACAAAGGCATAATTTTCCCGGAAGTAGTATTCTCCAATGATGCCCAGTTTCAGTCCTAAATTGGTACCACTGGAATTGATATGATTCACACTGGTAGACATCCAGGAAAACGAAGGGCTCATTTGAAAACCAAATCGGAGGTCTTCCTGAGCGTATGCCGTTAGCGTAACAATTGTAAGGGACAGAACGATAATTAGTTTTTTCATCATGGACGCTTTATTTTGGTCACAATTTTTTATACCTGCCATCGTTGGATAAACGCATCGGGTAGCAAATACGCGGCCGGGTATGCTTTTTAATCATTTACTAACGTTTATAAGACGTTAGCATGTTCATTCGTCACCTGTTTTTAAGACCCTTTTAAGGTCATTCCCCGGCAGACGGATAGCCAATAATGCTACAAAAGTAAAGCTTGCACCTGATAATCTGTTTATTTAGTCCTTATTAATATCAGTGGTCGGTAAGCAGTTGTCAGTGATCAGTCGAAATGCATCGTGCCAATAATCCGGTGAACGGTTTATCAGGATATCGAAAACGATAGCAACTGTTAATAAGAATATTTATCGCTGGAATATTAGCACGATAAATAACTGATCATTGCCTTCTGACCACTGTCAACAAAAATACTATGAGTTGGAAATGGGCAGTAGGTATCGTTGTTGTCCTCTTTTTGAGCAGTTGCCGGAACGATCGCGTTATTGAGGTACCAAATGTAGATCAGATCGAAGCACCGGTAGAAGTGAGGCGCTTTGAGCAGGATCTTTTTGCACTGGATACCAACCAGTTGGCGCAAAGTCTGGCGGAACTGAAAACCGCCTATCCGGATTTTAGCGAGGTCTTCTTCAACTATATCCTCCGCTCCACGGACCCGCAGGTAGCCCCTGAAGGAGAAGTGGCCTATATTCGCGGTTTTCTAAAACATCCGGCCATTCGCTATCTATATGATACCACTCAGGTGGTCTATCCTACGTTGGATGATCTCCAACCGGAATTCGAGCAGGCCTTTAAATTTTTCAAGTATTATTTCCCGGATTATCCTACTCCGAAGATCACTACTTTCATTTCGGAATACACCATGGCGGCTTTCCTCTACGGAGAAGGTGATCTCGGCATCGGACTCGATTTTTTTCTGGGCAGTGATTATCCCTACGCACAGTACAACCCCAATAATCCCAACTTTTCTGCCTACCTGACGCGCTCGTTTGATCGCAGGCATATGGTGAGTAAAGCCCTCCAACCACTGATCCAGGATCTGTTAGGTGCCCCACAAGGTAACCGGCTGCTGGATATTATGATCTACAACGGCAAACAACTCTACCTGGAAAAAGCGTTGTTACCTTATACCCCCGATAGTATTTTGCTGGAATTGCCCCAAACCCAGGTAAACTGGCTGTACGACAATGAGCTTGAAATGTGGGCGCATTTCCTCAAAGAGCAACTACTATATTCTACCGATTACTCCGAATTCCGTAAACTGGTAGATTACAGCCCCAGTTCGCCCAATATGCCGCCGGAAGCTCCCGGGCGCACCGCCAATTTTGTGGGCTGGAAGATCGTCGAGGCTTTCATGCAGCGCCATCCGGAGCTTGCTCCACAAGACCTGACCACACTGATGGATGCGCAGTATATTTTGGAGCAATCGAGGTATAAACCCAGGGAATAATGTTGTAATTCTGTGATGCTGTAATGTTGTGATCCCCCCTGGTCATCAGCAAAGTAATATTGATGAGTTGGTGCATTCATTCAAAGTTTTGCAATACCTGAACTCATCACAGCACCGTAACATTACAGTATCACAACATCAATATCCCCAGTTCTAACCGATGCAAGTGCCTACATCTATTACCCCATACTCCAGTTTAGATCGTATCTTCGTGCGAAAATCAAGAAAAACCAATATGAGAGCCAGGCTGTTTATATTTTGGTTGTTTTACGGAGGCATGCTGACGGCCCAGCCGGAGTTTACATTGAAATCCGGGGAGCAACTGAGCCATCTGAATCAATATGGCCAGTCTACAGAACAACTGGAAGCCTTCATCAAGGAGAACCCCTCCCGTTTGTACGACCAATCGGAGGCCCTGCTGCTGATCAGTTACAATCACATGCAACTGGGCGATTATGCCAATGCCCTGGCTACCAATGATGCTTCCCTTCGTATTAAGGCACAATTACAGGCCGATGACCTGGTTAAGAATTATGTTCGCTACGGAGCCGTTCACCTGTTGCGGGGCAATTATTCCCTGGCGTTATCTTACCTGATGCGGGCAAAAGATCTGCCCATTGAAGATATTCCACTCTATGCCGTGATAGACGGTCACCTGGCAGCGGCCTACCGCGGGCTGGGACAGTTTGCTGAAGCAGCCGCCTATTACCGGCAATCCATTGAAACCCTACTCATCGAATATCCGGAGGACCATCCGGAG